>JAMPKV010000022.1 GCA_039962225.1 Microcoleus sp. AS-A8 | reverse complement strand
CAGCAGCAGGCCGGACCAGCCGACGAAGACGAAGCGATCGCGCTTGAGCCAGTCGTCGAGGACGTCAAACCATCCTCTCGTACTTGCCGCGCGTCCGACTGCTATTGTCATAGCAAGAATCTCCAAGTATTTATAAAGACGAAAGAAAAGCGGTTTTTACTCCCAACTGAGCTGCTGGATTGAATAAGCAGATTATTGGTGAGGTTCTCAGAAAAATTTACTTTTCTTTACTGTATTAAATATATTAGGTGAAACATTCAGAATTTGCCACTCTTAAAGTGACCGTTCTCAAAAAACTGGTCTGTGCCACTTGCCCTAAACCTCGCAAAGCCTTAGTTCTCATTGATTCTCACCACCGTGCGGTTGGGTGTCTAAGATGGTAAAGAAAGTATATGTACGCAATGCTTAGCGCTTGACAAAAGCATGTTCACCATTGATTTGACTTTGAAAACTACCCCTGTCCCGCTGTCTGTGCAACGCAAGTCAGCAGAAGCGGCAGAAGTAACTTACCAGGAAATTACCAAAGCCATGCGCTCTGGGAGCAGTCAGTTATTAGAACTGGCCTGCGATCACCAGCCAGAGAAAAAAATTGGCATTCTCAGTGATCAGATCAGTGCGGTGATGATTTCGCAGAAATCCGGTGCCGCTGGAGGAGGGCGTGTACCCGGTTTCTTTGCCGTGGCGGAATGAACACAGGGGCAACTGACATAAAACCTGAATCGGCAATTCGGGTGCAAGACCTTAGCTTCAAGTGGCCCCAAGGAACACCTGTTTTACAAGCTTGCTCTCTGGAGGTACCTAAGGGCGAATTCTGGATGCTGCTGGGGACGAATGGGAGTGGCAAATCTACGTTACTCCGATTATTGGTAGGGCTATTGCAACCTCAATCGGGTGAACTGCAAATTAGACAGCCCGTGGGATTTGTTTTCCAGAATCCCGACCATCAGCTCGTTATGCCTACGGTGGGGGCAGATGTGGCCTTTGGCTTGGTTGAAGAAAAACTTTCTCCAGATCAAATCATTGCCAGAGTGCGAGAGGCGTTAACCGCCGTTAATCTCCTAGATTTACAGCGACGCCCCATCTATGCTCTCAGTGGCGGTCAAAAACAGCGGATTGCCATTGCTGGTGCTATTGCACGTCGCTGTGAGGTCTTGCTACTAGATGAACCCACGGCTTTGCTCGATCCAGATACTCAACTGGATTTAGTGGCACAAGTCCGAAATCTGGTCAAAAGTCGTGGACTGACTGCTCTTTGGGTCACCCACCGCTTAGATGAGCTGAATTACTGTGACGGAGCCTTCTTATTGGAACAAGGTGAGGTGGTTGACCGAGGCGATCCAGAACGCCTGAAGCAGCGACTCATGCAAGCACCCGACATCGCTATTTAAGAAATGGGGATTGGAAAGCAATAGCCAGTCCCCTTTTTTTAAAGCCTTCTAAAAACGAAGCTTTTTTACCATTTCATGTTAACTATTGTTAATATAATAACTTCTATGAATATTCAAATTAAAAAAATATTGGCCTTGAATAATGCCCCGTCCCTCACCCCAGGCTATTTTACTGGTTGATGGCTACAACGTCATTGGCTCTTGGTCGAACCTGAAAGCGGCCCGCGATCATGATGGGCTAGAGGCAGCTCGTCATGAATTAGTAGAGGCGCTAGTGAACTACAGCGCCTTCCAGGGCTACGAAACTCAGGTTGTCTTTGATGCTCATGCTCAAAATACACCGATTTACTGTGAAGTCTTAACGACTTATTTGTCCGTTTACTATACAGATTTTGGACAGACAGCCGACACTTACATCGAAAAATATTGTGCCTCATTTCATCACTATAAACTTTGTCGTCCATGCAATCGGTTGATTGTCGCTACTTCTGATCGGGCGCAGCAGTTGACGGTGATCGGGTATGGAGCCGAGTGGATGTCATCCCAGCAGTTGGCTAACGATGTTGAATTCATAGCTCGTCGAACACGTCGCAAACAGCGCACCCACAAACAATCGAGTAGCCGTTTTTTGTTCAATTCCCTGGATGCTCAAGCTCAACAGCGTTTAGCCCAATGGCGTAAAGGTACACGCTGAGTTGGGCTTCCAAGAAGGGGCAGGGACTGCTTCACCGTAAATTTTGCTCAATTTGCAAAAATATAGTTGACAGACTCAGGAATATTGATTAAATTAATAAAGGTTCAGAAAACAAGCCCCCATCGTCTAGAGGCCTAGGACACCTCCCTTTCACGGAGGCGACAGGGATTCGAATTCCCTTGGGGGTATCAAAAATCTAAGTTAAAGGCATAAGACAGTTAGCAACCTTGCTAGTCTTATGCCTTTTTAGTAGTGCAAGGAGCCAAAGTAATCGATCACTGTCCCTTGAGACAGGAACAGATGTCAGGGTACCCCCTACCGTTCAGAAAGATTGTCCAGTCTTTCCCGAACAGCTAATTTGATTAAAGAGCGCAGCAGAATTAAGAACCAGAATCCTGAAAAGGCAAAAGCGGCGATCGCCCAGTTAGGATAAGTCCCTAACAGTACAGTACCGGATAGTAAGGTAAAGCTAGCCAAACATGCATACATCAAGCTCTTGATGGCTAGATTGATCCGTTTAAGGGCGCGTTCACTCTCAATCGCACGAACATTCAATTGAAGTTCGCCCTGTTCCAGCCGTTCTTCTAATCGTCTCAATAGAAGTTCAGTGGCATTAGGTTGGCGCAATTTATATTGAATAAAGTCTCTCGCTTGCCTCGCGAGTTCTCCCACAACATTCCCCCGTCCTTGTTTAGAGACGGTGAGACTTTTAATAAAAGGCTTACTAGCCGATAAGAGGTTATATTCCGGATCGAGAGTCCGAGCAATACCATCGAGTGTAGTGATGGACTTTAAAATAAACGTCATCTGCGCCGGCAAGCGGAACGGTTGCTGCTCGAACATGGCGTAAATTTCGCTACGCATTTGATCGAAAGCCTGAAGTTCTACTGGCTTCTCCCTGAACTTATCTAAAGTAAAGGCAATTAACCGCCTGATAGGCGTCATATCTGGCACAGGCTCAATTAAACCCATGTAGGTTAAGGTATCAATCACCTCATCAGTGTCCTTTCTCAAGACAGCGAAAAAGGTTTTGATCATCTGGTCTTTGGCAATGGGCTTCACCTCAGTCATGGTACCAAAATCATAGAAAATGAGGTGACCGTCCTGACTGACTGCCATATTGCCTGGATGGGGGTCAGACTGAAAAAAACCATCCTGTAACAATTGCTTGAGATAACAACAAATACCTAACTGGATGATTTCTTTTGTATTGATGCCGCAAGCTTCCATTGTCTGGCGATCATCAATTTTGATGCCCGGAAGGTATTCCAACGTCAAAACCTTCTTCGTGGTGTATCGCCAATAGATTTTAGGTACAATAATGCGAGGATAATCAGTAAAATTTACCCGAAAATTATCAGCATTTTTACCTTCATGGATATAGTCAATTTCTTTATAGAGAAGCTCAAAAAATTCGTGATAAATAGCCTCTAAATCATACTTTGTGAGCGAGGGAGCGAACCGCTCTAAAAAACGCGCCAAGCGATGTAAAACTTCAAAATCTAGGTTGAAGAGTCTTTCTAAGCCAGGACGCTGGACTTTAACAACAACGTCTTCACCTGTGTGCAGTCTGGCCCTATGGACTTGCCCTAAGCTCGCAGAAGCCAGAGGATAAGGATCGAAGTCTCGATATAGTGTATGAATTGAGTTGCCCAGTTCAGATTCAATCAGGGCGATCGCTTCGGCACTACTAAAGGGTGGGACTCGATCCTGTAATTGTCCCAACGCCTGCACGTACTCTCTGGGTAGCAAATCAGCGCGGGTGGATAAGGCTTGTCCAATTTTGATAAATGTTGGGCCTAAATCTAGTAGAGTTCCGACTAACCACTGGGCACGACGATTGCGATGATGAGGGGAGTTTCTGGCAACCACCTTGTCCCACCATAAGTAGAACATCAACTTTAAGGCAGATGCAAAAATATCGATTTGGCGTGCCCGTGGCGAATATCTCGGTCGTTGCCAGCGGAGTGGCTTAGGTACAGTGGGGGTAAGCATACTGTTGGAAAAATTAGGCGAAGACCCGCCAGTATGCCAACGGATAGTCTGTTAACTGGTGGTTTGTCAGTAATAAGGTAATCGGTATCTCAGAACGTGTTAGCAGTGACTGGCTCCTTCTTTAAAGGTATCAACGAACAAGTAAAGTTTAGGGTAAGTGTCGTAACTGGGGCAAGGTAAGAGTAAAAGAGGTCACAGCGCTCTGTGAGTTTTCCAAGGGGGAGCTAGAAACCTCAATCGTACCGTTGAGGTGCTGCGCTAAACACTTGACCAAAGCTAGTCCCAGTCCCGTACCTTGAACCGCATTTTGAGTTACACCTCGACCGCGACGAAATTTATCAAAAATATGGTCTAAGTCTGCGGGTGATATACCTGGACCTGTATTGCTCAAGGTCAGAACCACTTGATTCACAGACGGTTGGGCTTGGTAAGTGACCTGGAGATGAACCGTTGTGCCGGGGTCAGAATACTTGCCCGCATTGGTCAACAGTTCCAACAGGATACGGTTCAGACTATCAGGATCGGTGTTAAGAATCAGCGAATTGGTAGGACTTTCTACCTTCAAGGTTAACCTTTTATCGGCCCATTTCTGCTCAAAAGACTGAGCTAATGGGTCGAGGAGCCGGATCAGGTCGATTTTTTCCAGTTGAATCGAGGCTTGATCGGCTTCTAGCTGCTGCAAACTCAATAAGTCATTGATTAATTCAATTTCTTTATTACACTCCTGCTCAAGGATTTCTAGGTACTTCTGACGGCGTTCTGATGGGAGTGTGGGTTGACGTAACATGCGAATCGCCAGACTCATTGTGGTTAAAGGCGTCCGCAGCTCATGACTCATACTACTCATGAACTCTTCCTTGAGCTGATTTAATTGCTGTAGCTGGTCAATCTGCTGGCGCGTTTTTTCATATAACTGAGCCTGAATGTCTAAACTGTGCTGTAACTGCGCGGTGCGATCTTCAACGAGAGATTGCACTTGCCGCAGCGTTTGATTCTGAATGATGGCGGCACTGACTTGAGCACCGACCCCCTCGACCAAATCTAATTCATCTGTGTGCCAGTGCCGAGGTTGGCCATGTTGCAACACCAAAAAACCCAACACCGTTGAGGCGACAGGGGCGTTACTGGGTGAGCCAAGCAGAGGCACAATCAGTAACGCGGGCATCATTTCTCGCTCAAAAATGGAGAGACTTTCTCCTCGTAGGTCAATGGCACAAGACGCTTGACAGTCTGAAATGATTATGGGTGCTGGGGCATCTCGAAACGCTTGTTGGCACAAGCCAGATTCGGACAGCCAAAACGATTGGTTTAACAGGGAAGAAGGACTTTCGTTTGAGGTTGGCGATTGCCCAGCCGTGTCCTCTAACCACTCCCCCACTACTGTTACCTTGGTTTGCGGCAGGTGTACAGAAGGTCGGCTGTAAACCAGAGGATGGGTGTAGGTCAACAACAGAAGCAGACCGCGACCGACCTGAAGGGCTTGAGCCGTAGAGGCGATCGCCATCTGGAGAATTTCCTGGAGATTATCGGTGCTGTGCATAGCCAGACTCAACTGAGTGAGCAAGGTTCGCGAGTGGGAAAAGCCCCGAACCTGCCGAGTGAGCTGGACATGAGACAGGGCGAGTGCGACTGATTCCGCGGCCAGGGTTAATAGCTCTTGTTCTGGTGTCGTCCATTCGTGAGGCTGCGATCGCCCTAAAACAATCATCCCGTTTATGGCCGACTGAAACCAAGTGTGGATTTTCAAAACCGCCCTAACACCGAGTCCTTCAGGGCAACCGCCAGCGTTAGACCAAGTCTCCGATGTCTGTAGGTCGAAAATTGCTAGAGGTTGATGACTTCCCCAGTCCACTTGGAGTACTGGGTGTTCCAAGTGTGACGAATAATCCTCAAGTGGTAAACAGGGAAAGTCATCGGCACACCATAAAGCCATTTGAGGCGTTGTAACCGGATTAGTAAGCAACGGCTCACCCGGCTTGCCTAGAGCCATAATCAAGCAGGCATCGACCTGAAAAATTTCTCCTAAAGCCTTAGCAACTCTGGTGAGTAAGGTTTGTGGCTCTGGACAGGTGAGAATAATTTGGGTAATGTGTTGCCCGATCTGAGCGGACTGGGCCGTGTACTGCATCAGTGAACCCTCTTGCTCCTGGGTGAAAACTGGCTCAATGGGGGTGGACAAACATGAGAACGAATCATTTCCTAGGGGCGCTGCGTTCCGATTAGAGCCGTGGGCCGTCTCAGGACAAAAGCCGCTCTGAAACGGGAGTTTCACCGAGGACATGACGCGTTCTGTTTCCATAAGGCTTGTTATCCAACTCTTATTAAAGAAGCTTTTTGATGGAGTATGAGACACTAAGCCGAAGAACACATGAGAACGTAAGGCCGTGCCCAGTAGAGGAAAGAGCATAACGAGGAGGCTGATGACTCAAGAATGCAGATTAGAAAAGCTTAAGGTTAGTATCCTCAGCATTTTGTCTCATGATCGGACTTCATATTTCCTGATTCATCCTTCCCCACTCCCCAATCCCGACGGCTCCTACTAACGGGACTAAAGTTCATACATTAGAGACTTTGACCCGACCAACTCTTAAAAAAGCCATCTTCCTAAGATTTATTGTTCCCAGTTCCCGCGGCTTTTTACCAGAATCTTAGACTTTTTTGTAGAGAAGCTCTTAAGAGCGCCTCTGAGTGGCTTGCTTTTGAGCGGCCTCGCTATTTTGCCGATAAAGCTTCATGCGGTCTTGAGCGGTCTTATAGCGGTGATCATTGGGCTTCACGGCCTTCATTAAATCGGATGCTCGCTCCCACTGGGCTGCCACATCTAACCATTGAGCTGATGTTTGAATGGTTTTGCCCGCCGTGGAGGCTTGCTCAGCGAGCCGAACAGCTTGTGCAAATGGATCGGGGGCCGGTGATGAAAGCTGATGTTGGGCAGTCCCTCGCGTTTGTGAGGAGTTAGTGTTGCGGTTGACGACTTGAGACGTTGTTTTAGGATTCAGTTTTGGAGCTAACCACTCATGAAGGAGCCAGCCAAGGAACAACAGAAGTAAGCTCAAGCCCACACCATTCATAATGCCCCGCCAGTAAGGATTTTTTTCTCTGAGATAAGGCGAGGAAGTTTTGGGTAAACTCAGCTTCTTTCTGGAAGCTGTTTGGTGATTTTGGCGATTCTCCGCCAGTTGCTTGAATAAATTTTGCTTGGCCAGAATAATTTCTTCAGACCAAAGTAACTGATTTTCTGGGTCGCGGTTAATTTCTTCCAACCACAGCAATTGTTGCTCTCGCACGATACGACTGTTGATTTTAACGCGACGAATGTTACGCGGTGCAATCTCTTCCAAAATCTGCTTGATTTTAGCTACCGTTACAGATTGTTCAAGTTGCTCAGGAATTGCCGCCTCACACAAAAGTTGCAGGATGCCGTCGGCCAAAACGGCGCGGGTTCTGATGCCCGCATCGATTAGCTGTTCATTCAGCGTTTGAATGATCGCCGCAACACTACCCTGGCGAGCTTGTTGAGCGATGTCATCCATTGGATCGCGCATGTTTTTTAGAACCATGGATTGGTTGCTCTGCCTGACTTTTTTATATAGAGTATCAACCTCAATCGGCGTATTGTACCCTAGGTCTACCTCTGGAAATTTTTAACTTATCATTACTGGAGAGCATTTTAGCTGTGCGTTATCCTATCAACTTGTGCCAATGGCGTTGAGAATTGCTGGTGTCGAAGCTCAATCGCACTATTTCGG
This sequence comes from Microcoleus sp. AS-A8, assembly GCA_039962225.1. NCBI lineage: Bacteria > Bacillati > Cyanobacteriota > Cyanophyceae > Oscillatoriales > Microcoleaceae > Microcoleus > Microcoleus sp. AS-A8. The sequence goes on along the minus strand of JAMPKV010000022.1, from coordinate 89,498 downwards.
GGGTCTATTTTTTGTGAAGTTGCACGTCAATCGGTGAATTCTTAGGCTCAAACAAGGATAACCTGTGATTCAGGGTCGGAGAATTGATGAACACACAATTGCGCGGGGCAGGAGCGGATAAACCTCGCTAACCACACGAGTCTGTTTTGGCTCACACAACGCGGATGTGTTTATGTATGTTTACAATTAGTTTAAAAATAATATTACTGCCTGTAGGAGAGTCTCCATGCTGCTGAAATCCACGACACGCCACATTCGCATCTATACAGCCGAGCTTGAAGGCAATGAACTGGTCGAAAGCCAGAACGTTTTAACTTTAGATGTTGACCCCGATAACGAATTGAATTGGAATGAAGACGCTCTGCAAAAGGTGTATCGCAAATTTGATGAATTGGTGGAATCCTACGATGGGGCAGATTTAACCGAATACAACCTACGCCGCATTGGTTCTGATTTGGAGCATTTTATGCGATCGCTTTTACAGAGCGGTGAAATCAGCTATAACCTGGAAAGTCGTGTAGTCAACTACAGCATGGGGCTGCCGCAAGTCGAACCTCAGGTGGGTTAGTTGAGCGAGTTACCGCCAAGTACGATTCCCTTCTTCGTCGGTGCGGGCTTGGCGAATCACATCCGAAATCTCTTCGGCATCCTTAACGTGGTGTAGCGCCTTTTGTTCCCCTTCAGGTTCATCAACCACAAAGTACGTCGGAACTTTAATATGGTCGCCAGTGATGTCAGGGGCATCAACGGCGACTTGCTGTGCTTTTTCTTCAATCGTTGCAGATGGGTCTATTCTATCGCCAGGATTGGCAGCATCATTGCTCTCAGGTCTTTCTGGCTTATCGGGAGAAAGACCTATATCTTGAGTGACTCGATCTGTTTGCTCGTCAGAATTGTCAGGAGTATTGATATTGGTTTTTTCTTGCTTATTCATAAAAAACTCCTAAAGTTTTTAACGATTGATAATTCCCAATTAAGGCTAAAAAATAAAAGCTTAGGAACTCCTCTTTCTAGGGTGGTAATTGATGTTTATTTACTCCAATTGGGCGATCTTATCGCTCAAATGATTCCGACTAATAAGGGATTGACAAGAAGGGATAAAACGCTGTATCGATACCCTATCGCTGTTTTTTTAGAGGTTGGACGCCAGCTTTCTTCGTATCGATGGATAAGGAGTAGGGAGGTAAGAAATTAGGGATTGGAGTTAGTTTATTGATTTTTGTGCCCTTATCCTAAAAGCTTACACCGCCTATTCTATATCCTTTTGCGGTCATTTTCGCTCACCAGAGGAAGATGATTCAGGCACCGCTATTCTTTCGACTTATCCGCTCGCTTCCGTTTCAGAAACTCCTTAAGCGCCGTGCGACGATTGGCCAAGAAGCGACTCCAAAAACCGGGCAAAAAATTATCCATCGTTGCCGCCAACGCCCAAGTTTCCAGATTGATCAGTTTGTACCGCAAGTCGTGGGATTGTTGAAGCTTGGCGATCAAGTCTTTGATCTCTACGGTAGCAGCCGTATTGAACTCAGCAAAGGTTGGATCATGGGATTGGTCAGGATTAGGTTGGGATTCAGGTTCGGGCATGGTAATGGGTGATAAAAAAAGTTAACGGATTAAACTGGGTGAACCAGAAGATTAAGTCAGTAACACCCCAAAACAACATCCAGAATGTTGCTCAATAGGCTGTATCTAATCTCTAAACCTCAGCACCAGTCCTTCAAACTAAGTCAACCCCTGATTCCTCGTGCCTTTACCTTCAACCGCTATCATTGTTAGAATGAGCGGCTGTACTATGTCAAACTGCAACGGGTTGTCTAATCTTGTCTAAACCAAAGCCTTTAGACCCTTGGAGTTATAAACCCTGGTGGTGTCAGCCTTGGTCAATTCTGCTGACCGGAACAATGGTCATCGCTAGTAGTTGGGCCTTGGTAAAAACGGTTTGGGTAACCATCCTGGTGGCCCTGCCAATTTTACTTTGGTGGACATTTTTTTTACTGATCTGGCCTCACCTGATGAGGGACAGTGGTAGCCTGGACAATTATTAGCATCGACGGCAGATTGTATTCCCTAGGGAAGAATCAAGCGCAAGCGTATAAACTCACGCTAGAGCCAGAGGCTACAATCGGTAATCAATACGCTTGCACAAGACACTTCACAATGCGGAGCCATGCTTCCTGCCTTGAGGAGTGAGACTTGTAGCCAAATCATCATCGGCTGAACGTAGCGAAGAATTTTCATGGAAAATCCGGCGGCAACGATCCACTGTTCTAACATTCGCTGTCAGGCTCCCAACCCTCAGAGTAATAAGTTCTGCCAGCAATGTCGCACGCCGCTGTTGAGACGCTATTTGTGGGCAATTGGTCAGGGGATAGAGGGTTTTCAGGCGGGAGAGACGATCGCAGGTCGCTATGTAGTAGTACACGCACGCGTTCTCTTAGATACTCAGCCGGGAATGCCCCCAGAGACTCCATTGGACATTCCTGGGAACCTAACACCCTATTTGAGGCTGGCACCCTATAGCTTACATGTTCCTCAACTTTATGGGCGTTTGATACCCCTAGAGGGGCGTAGTCGTTCAGAAATCTGGCTACTCGAAGATGCACCCATCTACAGCTATATCTCTGGACAGGGCGATCGCCGGGAAAAGGCAGCACCTCGGGTTGAAGGGCAACTCTTACCCGAACTGACCAGCCTGTGGGAAAAGGCTCCCGCCATGCGTCAGTTAAACTGGCTTTGGCAGTTAGCCATGCTCTGGCAACCTTTGAGTAGTGAAGGGGTGGCTTCGACGCTGCTATCGCCAACGCTGCTGCGGGTAGAAGGGTCGGTTGTCCGACTGTTAGAGTTGCAACTTGATCCGAAGTCAGCACCGACGCTGCAACAGTTGGGTCATTTGTGGTCACAATGGCTCTCAAACGCAGCACCGACGATAGCGGAGTTTTTAAAACAGCTATGTAATCAACTGCGGGATGGACAGATACGCACCTCAGATCAGCTACTGGCGCTGCTCGATCAGGGGCTGAAAAATTGTGGGCGATCGCAGATTCGCACCTATCAAATCTTTACTCGCACAGATTCCGGCCCCAGTCGTTCCCATAACGAAGATGCCTGCTATCCCCCCACTGGGGAGTTGCTCAAACCCGCCAACGGCTCCAGTGCTTTGGCGATCGTTTGTGATGGCATTGGCGGGCATGAAGGCGGTGAAGTCGCCTCGAATTTAGCCATCAACAAACTTCGGGAACAAGTCGAAAAACTCCCGAACGACCCCGATAACTGGAACCCCTCAACCCTGACACTGGAATTAGAACAAGCCACCTGTGCAGCTAATGACATCATTAGCCAACAAAACGACAGTGAGCGCCGCTCTGATCGGCAACGGATGGGGACGACATTAGTCATGGCTCGAACCGCTGCCCATGAAATGTACATCACCCATGTCGGGGATAGTCGAGTCTACTGGGTGACTCGCCATAACTGCCACCAAGTGACTCTGGATGACGATTTGGCCTCCAGAGAGGTACGACTTGGCTACGCACTGTATCGGAATGCTGTACAGCAGCCAACCGCCGGATCTCTGGTTCAAGCCTTGGGTATGGCTCCCTCCGCCACCCTGCATCCAACGGTACAGCGCTTTGTCTTGGATGAGGATTGTGTTTTTCTGCTTTGCTCGGATGGGCTGAGTGATTATGACCGAGTGGAACAATACTGGCAAACCGAAATTCTACCCATTCTCAACGGTCGAATTGATTTGCCGACGGCAGGCTCACGACTGATTGAGATTGCTAATACCCAAAATGGACATGATAATGCCACCATCGCTCTGCTCTACTGCAAAGTGAATCCCTCCAAGGAGGCACAGTCGGCACAACTTTCTGCGTCACAGATGACGGTTCCTGCTTCCTCCTCAGTTGGAGGAACCCTGCTGGCAACGAGTGCACCTTCCCAGATGAAAACGCAGCCCCTGGCAACCAAAGGTACAGCTCGGCGTCCTTGGGGATTGTTGCTCGGTATCTTTTGCCTGCTGGGTCTGGGTAGCGTACTTTCTTACTTTTTAATTCCAGGCGTGAGTGAATCAGTTGATCCCCTCATCAAGCAAATGGCGTCTAATACCAGTCCCCCTAACGAATCGACGCCGACTAACCCATCGCCCGCCGCTACCAGCGCAGACGACCCAACGGCTTCACTCGCAGGGATTTCATCTTTAGAGCGAGGAGCCGTGATTCAAGTCATGAATTCAACCCCAACAAACTCCCAGTCTGAGAATGTTCCCTTGTTGCTGCAACGCGGCTTGCCGCCCCAAAACCAAACCTCCCTTAGTGTCGTCCCTTCGGGTAGCATTTTGCAAATCATCAACAAATCACCCGATCCACAACAAAATAGCTGGGTAGAGTTGAGGGTTTGCTTACCGGGTACCCGCAACGCTGAGGCTCAAGCTGTAAACCCAACTCAGCCTGCTGCTGAACCTCCTCAAAGCCAAGCTGGTAAATCCCCTGGAGGAGTCAACCCTCAGCCAACGGCCTTGCCTTATCCTCCCGTCAAATCAGGAGAGCGGGGTTGGCTGAAAGAAGCGGATGTTTTGCCCCACATTAACCAAAATTTCACCCCAACCGGCGAATGTGCATCTCCCTCGGCCTCTCCCCCCACCTCGACCCCAGTACCCAGAGCAATTCAATCTCCCTAAAAGTTGGCAAGTTGAATGTTGACAGGTAGGCCGTTTGATGCGTTCAACCTTTAACCTTCAACCCTTCAAACCTTCAACTGCTCAAACCCGAAAAATACTATTAGGGTAAACAGAGGCAGAGAACTCGGTAGACTGAAAGAAAAACATATACAGCCGCTATTCGTGTGGCCTTTTAATGTCTGGAAACGAAAATCCTTGCCTTAGTTTAGCGATCGCTCGTCTGTCAACGGCTGGAGAAGAAAACTTTGCCATCTGGGTACTCAACGCTCCCTACCCAGGTGGCTATGTTCTTCATCAGACAACTTGGTCTCCACTAATGACTCAGACCTGGCTGGCGTGGCAAGAGATGTTTTCCTTACGGGGTCTGCCCCATGTCCCCCTGATCCATCATGCTAGTCAGTCTGCCCGAACTCTGTCCCCCAATAGCGACATCGGCGCGACTGGACAGACCACAAGCTACAGTAGTCGTTTGATGCAGCGCTTGGGGATTGACTTGTGGGCGTGGCTGTTTGAAGGGCCAATTTGCAATACACTGGCTCAAAGTCAAGGCATTGCCATTGGGCAAAACAAACCCCTGCGCTTACGATTGGAAATTCGTGACCCAGATTTCATCCCGCTCCCTTGGGAAATCATGCAACCGATGACTGGGAAGCAAGCCATTTCTCTGTCTCAACAATTGCTATTTAGCCGCACAACCAGCGATGTTGACTTGCTCAAACCCTTTACCCGCTCCAACCAAGCCTTAAATATTTTGCTGGTGCTGGGACAGGATGTGCAAAGACTCAGCCGCTCAACGACGGGTTTGCAGCTTGAACAAGAAGCTGCTGCTTTGGCGAATGTTCTCAAAGCGTGCGGACAACCCAATCCCAGCAGCGAAAAATTTGTTGCCCCCGTTGCCTGTAATGTGGAAACGTTGCTACAGCCCACACCCGCAGAACTGATCGACGCACTGGAAAAGGGTGCCTTTAATATTTTGTTCTATGCAGGTCATGGTGAACCTGGGCCGGATGGGGGGTTGCTCTTTTTGCGCTCAGATGCTCTGATCAACGGTACAGAACTGGCTCAAGTTTTGGTTCGTACCCAGGTCACTTTGGCGGTCTTCAATGCCTGTTGGGGTGCCCAACCTGACCAAGTGGGTTCCCAAACGATTCCGCGCAGTAGCTTAGCGGAGGTACTCATCCATCACGGCGTTCCGGCTGTTTTAGGAATGCGTGACTCGATCGCTGACCAAGAAGCCTTAACATTTATTCAAACTCTCGCTCAAGCTCTCGCCACCCGGATGCCCATTGACCAGGCTGTAGCGGTGGCAAGACAGCAATTGTTGACGATTTACAAGTTCAACCAACCCGCCTGGAGTTTGCCGGTACTTTACATGCATCCTCAGTTTGAGGGCGAATTAATTAAACCGATTGAAGAAGGCATCACCGAACTCCCCAGTATGACACCCAGTTGGGTAGGAATTCCAGTGCCCGTGGCTTATTTACGCTCTCTCGGCTCAACCACTCAGGTTTGGCGAATTCGGGGTGGATTGATGCGAGTAGGACGCCGCCAAGAGAACGATTTAGTTATTCAGGAACAGTGGGTCAGCCAACACCATGCAGAAATTATCTGCCGCGATGATTTCCATGAGAGTGAAGCTCGTCCCACTTACTTTTTACGCGATTTTTCTCGCTACGGCACGCTCATTTTAGCTCCTGATTACGTTAACCCAGGGGTGAATCAGGTTCTAGGGGGACGTGATGGCGTCCGAGGTTGGCAAAAAATCCACCATCAGGAAGTGCCATTGCAATCCGGTATTCAGTTAAAGTTTGGCAGTAGTCAGGGTCAAACCCTGGAATTTGTGATTGAAGCGTCTGACCCTTTGGGATAAAGCTTTGCTTCAGTCAGGAGATAACTACTCTCCTAGGACAGTATAGAGCCGCTGAGATCCGAATCAGTTTGGCTATGTAACCCCGTTGACTTCATCTTAGGGTGAAGAGTGCTAATGGCATTGCAGCGACAGATTGTTGGTTTTGCAGCAAACAATGTAAGCGCTATCTTGTATTTTATGAGATGTTACGGAACTCTCTAGAGTGCTGATGTAGCTATCCAATGCCAGGATTCATCTACCTACCCATACAGGAGGGTCATTATGTCAGGTCAACCCATGCAATACAAAAATTGTGAGGATGCTTTGAACAGCGTACAAGGAGAACTACTAGAGGCACTCTTGCAGGCAGAGGAAGATTTTTATCCCTGGAATCCAGCCGAACCTGAGGCAGAAGCCTATTTCGCTGAACTGGAACGAGGGTTCTTACTTGAGCAATGGCAAGAGGTAGAAGACATTACTCAAGCGTCGCAAGTACTATTCAACCAGTTGCATCAGTGCTGGTCATCACCTGAATGGGTGGTTGAGGAAAAATTGCGTCAATCTTTATCCGAACGGTTTGCGGCCTTGATGCCAGAGGCATGGCTAGAAGCGATCGCTCACAAAGCGCAACAAATTTTTTCGACCAATTTATCATTGGCAGAACAGCTCGTGCTATGTGTTAAGCCATTGTTACCCAACTGGGCAGAGGATGATTTATTGGTTTTTGCTCGTCCATTGGCTTATGCCATGCGGGGGAAATCAGAGTCAGCCACTGAAACTCATCGTGCTGCTCAATCGATAGAGTGGACGGAGTTATCGCCCATGGAACAGGCACGCTTAAGTATGACTGTCGCTCATTCGGCTTTGTTGCAACTGCAAAACTCCAGCGACGACGCGGAACAGCTATGATGCTGAATCCAACCCATCGGTTGCTTTTCTTCAGCCCTTAGCCTTGAACTCCTCTGCTTCTACACTAGGAGTTTTCATCTCCAACTTTTCCAACAACGCCTAGATGTATCTTGGCTTCCACGAAAATGGCTATGATGTCAGTCCGGTCAGATGACTGGGTTCACCACAGAAAAAACCCAACCGTTTAAAAAGCTCTCTGCTGCCAGAGTATAGATTGAGGAATTTGAGCAACGGCGATCGCTTCGGGCTGTCCCTTTGTCGCAATCACATGATTGTGGTGTGCTTGGCAAAATTGCTTAGCTCGACTGGGACAACTACGAACACTTCCTGGAGTTGACCTACTTTACTGAATCGCCCCACTGCTCGTGAGAGGCCAAAATCTCTTGCTTGCCTTACCAATAATATTTTCTCTAGGGACAAAGCCCCAATAGTGGCTATCGTAACTATTGTTGCGGTTATCTCCCAGCACAAAGTAAGAATTCGGCGGTACCTTGACAGGACCAAACTGATATTGGGGAGGATCGGCAATATACTTTTCATCTAGAGGTCGGTCATTGATATAAACCATACCTTCTTTAACCTCTACCTTTTCTCCTGGTAAACCAATTACCCGCTTAATTAGTGCCTCTTTGAGATTTTGTTGTTTGAGCGTCTCTGTGGGTGAAAACACCACAATGTCTCTCCGTTGGGGTGGTTGGAAGCGGTAACTCCACTTGTCTATGATCAATCGGTCATTAATTTCTTTTTAGCACATTGATGGGCATCAAACAGACTCCAAAGACCAACTAATGCACCCGCTAAAAAACAGCTAAAGCCAATTACTATATTCCCTGTAGGGCTAAAAAATAACCATCCACCCAAACCGGATAAAACAATTTGACTGGCTATAAAAATGCATCCTCTAATGACTTTTCCGGAATAGATCTGCCCTATTCCAGGCCAAAACATAGATAAATTAACAGCCAGCCAAGGCTCTTTGCCCGAAAGGGATGGAGAGAAATTCCGCTCGGATTGAGACATATTGTTGTCCCTCTAGCTACAATCCCAAATCTACCGCTATCCGATGGGCACAAGCAAACCCCGAAAAGGCCACGGCATTTAACCCCTGCCCTGGAAATGTACTATCCCCCACACAGTACAATCCCGGAATTGAAGTGCGATTAAATGGCATTCCCAACAATCCCATTAACTTCTGTTTGGGAATTGGGCCATAGGTTCCATCCTCACGCCCCAAAAACCGGCGATGACTGCGAGCGGTTCCTACTTCCATGTAGTCTAAACCTGCATCTAAACCTGGAAAAATCTTTTCTAGTCGGTCAATAATTCGCCCTGCGGCTTCTTCTTTCTTATGTTCATATTCCTGAGAAGAAAGTCCCTGCCAATCATCAATCCAACTGGGCGTAAATGTATGGATAATGTGATAGCCTGCCGGTGATAAATCCGGGTCAAGCAGGGTGGGAATCGAGACAAAAATTGTCCCTTCTGCCTGCTCCATCTTCTGCCAATCTTCCAGGACAATATGGTGACACTCGGTACCGGGCGGCAAGACATTAGCTTCAACACCCAAGTGCAAACTCAGGAAACTGGGTGACTTCTGATACCGTTGACGCCATTTCTTCTCTGCCACTGGCATTTCTTCTGGTGCGAGTAACGTCTCAAAGGTATCCCAACGGGTGGCATTAGAAACAATTCGTTTGGCCTGGTAAATTGTCCCATCCGCCAGTTGGACAGCACTTGCTTTGCCCTTTTCTGTGACAATTTTCGTGACCCTGGCTTTGTACTGAATCTGACCTCCGGCTTGTTCCAATCCTTCCACCAGTTTGGCGGCAATTTGTCCGACTCCGCCTTTCGGGTAGTTAATTCCGCCATAATGTCGGTCAGAGAACACCATCCCCGCATTAATCATCGGTGTTTTATCCGCAGGTACCACTGACCAGCAGTAACACTCCATATCAATAAACTGTAATAACTGGGGGTCTTTAATATACCGACGGGCAATATCCCCCGCATTCTGGGGTAAGTACTTCACCAAACCGAGGCAAGCGAGAGGATGCTGGAAAAAGACCCGTGTTAGATAGCCGGGTTCTTCCAAAGACAGCAACTCCATCGCGTTCAGGCAGTTAAAAACCTTCCAGCATTCGTCGTAAAATTTGCGAATTCCTTCCCGCTCATGGGGGAAGTAGGCGCTCAGTTCTTGCAAAAACTTCTCATAATCTTGATGAACTTTTACATCTAATCCCCCAGGCAAATGATAATGAATTTGCACGGGGTCGGGAATTGTGTCCAGACTGACCTTCACGGCGTCAAGTGCTCTGGTCAGGAGATTGGTTGTTCCTTTCGTACCAAAACCAAAAATCATCGATGCCCCAACATCAAAGCGGTAACCCTCGCGCTCAAAGTAACCCGAACTCCCGCCGGGAATGATGTAGCGTTCTAGTACCAGTACCTTTGCGCCTTTTGCCGCCAGTTGAGTTGCCGTTACCAGCCCCCCAATGCCAGAACCAATGACAATGACATCAAATACGGATGTCTCTGAACCGGAAGCAGATTGAGTGTGGGGTAAGGGGGTTGGAGAAGCAGCAGGCATTGAAATCGCGGGTTATAAATTTACGTAACGAATCTGAGTTTAACGTTTCTGGCTGTGACGCTGATACTGCTGCTCCAAGAAATCTTTAAACAAATAAAGTGGAGACCAGTCTGCTACGGCTTTCCGGCCCCACCTGCCGATCCTTTATAAGAGGAGAACACTGAAAGTTAATATAGCCTTGTTGAAAATCTCTGTCAACACTAATAGAAAATATTCTCAATTGGAAAAGAAGACTTTCTTCTCGATTCTGAGCCGTTAGGTTTGGCGGCACTTAAAGGGTACTCCAGGGAATCGCCTGTATTCCTCTAGTTGAGCCTGTCCCAGATTCTGAACCTTTCCTCAGGTATGATTATTCAGGACTGACTTAAGCTGTCATCTCCATCCATTTCAAGCTGCTTATGACTATCCAACTGCGCGTTTATGTTCCACCCCATCCCCTGATTAAGCATTGGTTAGGTGTTGCCCGTGATGTGTCTACACCTTCACCCCTATTCAAGAGTGCAATGACCGAGTTGGGGCGCTGGTTGACTTACGAAACGATTCGAGACTGGTTGCCCACAGAAGAGATGATGATACAGTCACCTTTGGCTCCCTGCCCTGCAACCATGATCAATCCAGAAGTGCCGTTGGTAGTTGTGCCCATTCTCCGGGCGGGATTGGCGTTATTAGAGGGTGCCCAAACGCTGTTGCCTTTGGCCTCAATTTACCACCTTGGCTTGGTGCGGAATGAGGAAACGCTGGAACCTAGCTGCTACTTAAATAAACTGCCGAATCAGTTTCAACCCAACACCCATGTCCTAATTACTGATCCGATGCTGGCAACGGGCGGGTCGATTATGCTGGCCATGGCAGAATTGATTAAACGTGGAGTCGATCCGGCTTTAACCCGGATTATTAGTGTGGTGGCGGCCCCACCTGCCTTGCAAAAGCTGAGTGCAAGTTATCCGAGTTTAACGATTTACACCGCCATGATTGACGAAATCGTCAATGATCAGGGGTATATTGTGCCTGGATTAGGGGATGCAGGCGATCGCAGTTTTGGCACTTAAGGCAAGTTCACAAATCAGAAAAACTCTCTTTTTGGCTTTCTACTTCCCTCTTCCCCCCGCAGTGGGCAGGGGGGACAGCCAACCGTTAATCTTGAGTTAAGTGGCGTATTAGAATCAAGGGCACAGGACAAACATGAGTCAGCGCGATGGTTTTGCAAGCGGATTTTTGGCTGGAGCCATAGTCGGCGGGTTAATCGGTGGAATTACGGGAGCGCTGGTGGCCGGTCAACGAGATACTGATGACGAGGCGCAACAGTCTCTGCTCAAGGCTAAGCGTTCAGAAGCGAAGGCAATCAAGGGGAAAAAGCGCCAGCTTAATTCCGAAGAAAGTATTGAAGTCGCACGTCGTAGCTTGGAGGATAAAATTGCCCAGCTCAATACGGCGATTGACGATGTTCGGCAACAACTGGGTACGGTGAATGGGAATACCGAACGGGTAGACATAGAGCGATCGCGCGAATCTTAATCGGACACCATCCAAACCCCTTTAACCCTTACTGGATAGGGTTAACAGCGCTTGGCAATCCAGAAGGTGAGGAGATCCGTTAAACTGACAACAAGGCTCTAGCCGTCATAACCACTCACAAGAAAGCTTTTCAACCCATGAATCCTGCTACAGAACTGGTGACCAGCACCCTCGCCAACTTTCTCAATATTTATCTATTTCTAATCGTTATAAGAATTCTGCTGACTTGGTTTACGACTGTTGATTGGGTGAATCAAGTTGCCGCCTTCTTAAGTCCTATCACTGACCCTTATCTCAACATTTTTCGGGCATTCATTCCACCTCTTGGCGGCTTGGATTTGTCTCCCATGCTGGCAATTTTAGTACTGCAAGTGGTAGCTCAACTGTTCAGTAGCATATAGCGATTTAACTCAGACAAACCAATTTTCTGTAGGAGGCTCTGTTCGCTCTTCCTAACGCCTTAAAACCCTAGCCTTCGGTTCGTTACGGCAAGAGCCTAACATACCCTACGTCTTACATTAAATTTGGTTATCTACTTACCCCAAAAGTTCGGATGAGTGACAGGTTAAGGTTTAAGGGATTATTAACGAGTCAAGAGCCGACAGAATAACCTTAAACTTTAGCGGCGGACTTGGCCTGTAAAACCGGAAGCTTTGAATTGCTTCAGTTGCAAGGGTGTTGGTTGATTAGCCGGAACCGAGATTCTCAGTTCAAAATCACTGACGCCCGGTGGCACTTCCTCGATCGAGCCGAGCCGAGTGCGATTCTCTAAAATTGAGTTGTTATCGGCATCGTAAATGCGACCAAAAATGTCAGCATTGACAACCATTTTGCCAGACTTGTTCTCGGCTTTACCCGTCACGATGAAACAGTTAGCCGCGATGCTGTTTCCCCCCGGTGTCACCGCCCCTGCGGCCACATCAGGAGGGCATTCATGATAAGAAATATCAGATAGTTGAATTTGGACTAACGCCAAAGCCGCAGGGGCAAACACCCAACTGACCACCCAGATAAGGCAAGAAACAGTTACTGTAGTCAACCAACCTCGTAATTGCATAAACCCCACTATATCGATAACGTTGAACAGAAAGGATGAAATGTGTTCGGTGTAGCGTCGGATGACTTATGAAAAGACTGAATGCTTTCTCCTTCATCCTTGAGCGTTTAATCACCACTCCAACCCTCAGCTTACCGCAAAGCCAGCCAGCCAACTTCCTTGAGTTGTGGAGTTGAACCTTTGCAATAATGAGAGAAAATGTTCTTTCGTCATTAGCCATGCTTCGACGAGCCATTAACCCGTCTGCTGAGTTGACATGCTATGACCCCAACTGAGATTGAAGCTGTCTTGCAAGCTGCCTTTATTCAGTGTGAAACGAGTTTATGTCCGCTGAGTGATCAGCAGAAACAAATTTTGCTGCAAGTTGTGACTGAATCTGTAACCCGTGCAGCACTGCTGGCATCAGCCAAAGGGGATGACGATGATGCAGCTAATCCTCTCGATGAACTAACAGCGGAACAGCGCCAAGCTTTGTTGCAGTTTGTCAAGGAACAAGAAAAACGCGATTACCCAAGGGGTAGCGCCAAGGGCGATCGCCCTTGGAAAATTAAATTACTCAACGATTGGCTGCATAACCGCGAGTCTGGATCGGTACAGTTCATCCGGGAGAACTACGGCCCCCAATGGCTCAACCGCGTCAAACCGAAGCATTTAGCGCAGTATTTTGCTGCCGAACTGGCGTCAGATAACTTAAAGCTGAGAGTTGGCGATCGCATCGAAGTCTCGAATGGATTGTGGGAGTGGGTGCAAGAGAATGGCCCTTGTACTCGTGAGTGGTTTGCTTGCACGGTGGTTAGGATTTCTCAGCAGTCCGACAGCGACGGTTCGTATTACAACTGTACTATTCGTTTCGACAACGGTAGCGAGTACGAAATTCAAGGTATTTATCAGTGGAATCGCTATAACTGGCGTTGGCCTTCTTGAATTAATGACTTCTGCTTTTCTTAATAATGAGAAAGGCGCGAGCACTACCTATCAGGTCATCCCAGCCCAAGTGATATTAAATGATGGGTGCGATCGCTTCAGTTGAACTTCACCTGGAGAAATGCGATCGCACAAAACACCCTTGACCAGTCAATGGCAAAGGATTTAGCATGGTTGTTGTATCGCAGGGAAGATGCGATCTTCGCTTAATTGTGGTAAACCAGATTACCGACTGGGAGTTCTACCTGCAACTGAAGCAAGTCGGCATGATTGTTCTGGTAGCTCTTTCTTCGCCGGTTTACGGGAAAATTAGCCTCACAAGCAGCAGTGTCTCCTCATCAGTCTCACGGCTACGAACGAGGAAATTGAGATTGGGATGCAGTGTTTGGCAAAGGTAGCACGGCAAGTCTATCAATGCACAACAGTTGGGGTGTAGCTCTATACATATTCATGTCGTTGTTGGTTATTTCAGTCAGGAGTAATGATTCCTCTGACAAATTTTGCTGTATGAAAAAGTCGAGTCGGCTCAAGAGATCTACCTTTGCTTATTGGATTTGTAGTGTTTTTTTTTCGGTGATAGCCTTTGCCAGTATTTCCTCGAATCAGATTACCAAAAATCCTATTCCCTCTCCGATTGAGAAGTCGAAACTCTCTGTTGGATTGGAAGAGGTTGTAAAGATTCCTGATAGCGGCAGTGACAAAGATGAAAACAAAGCAGCTCGATTGAACCTACTTATTCCCCCAGGTGACGGTAGCGGACGGTTATTTGTTAATGATATGCGCGGCAAGCTCTATGTCATTGTTGACCGTACTGCCACCATTTATATGGATGTTAAAAGTATAGTGGGTAAAGGGTTTCATGACGAATCCGGACAACAAGGATTTTCCTATTTTGTCTTTCATCCAGAATTTGCCAAAAATGGAATTTTTTATACCGTAACTAGCGAAAAGCGAGATACTGGAACACCTGATTTTCCAGTATCTAAACCAATTTTTAACAACAAAGGTCAGAGCATAGCAAGTTCTCACCATGACGTGATTCGTGAGTGGAAGGCGACAAACCCTTCCACTAATACGTTTTCTGGAACAATGCGAGAAATCATTCGCATCGAAGAACCCTACCCCGATCACAATACGGGACAATTAGCCTTTAATCCCAATGCCAAACCTGGTGATGCTGATTATGGAATGCTTTACATCGCGGTAGCTGATGGTGGGAGCGATGGTTTTCCTGTGAGCGATACAGACCCCCTGGATAATGGGCAGGATTTAGGCACACCGCTAGGAAAAATTCTACGCATCAAGCCGTTGGGAAATAATAGCACCAATGGTAAATATGGCATTCCTGCTGACAATCCATTTGTGGACGATAGCGACCCGAAGAAACTGGATGAAATTTGGGCCTATGGATTGCGTAACCCTCATCGATTTAGCTGGGATACTGGCGGTGACGGCAAGATGTTGATAGTCGATACGGGTCAGGCTTTTATTGAAGAAGTGAATCTTGGCAAGAAAGGAGCCAATTATGGCTGGGGGGAACGTGAAGGTACTTGGGTTGTGGATGAAAACAACGAAAATGTCGTTTATGAATTACCTGAAAACGATCGCGATTTTAATTACACCTACCCCGTTGCCCAATACGGACATGACATACCGCCTGGGGTGACTGAGTTTTATGGAATTGCGATCGCTGGCGGTTTTGTTTATCGAGGAACCGCCATTCCCGAATTAGTTGGTCAGTATGTTTTTGCCGACTTCGGCAGTGATGGGCGATTTTTCCATGTCCCTGTCGATGAACTTGCCGATGGCAAACAGGCAAAGATTAAAGAACTCAGACTCTTTGACGGCAAGAAAGAACGCTCGTTTCTGGAAATGGTAGGTAAAAAACGAACAGATGTCCGATTTGGGATAGACGAAGCGGGAGAACTCTACGTAACATCCAAGCAAGATGGGAAAGTCAGAAAAATTGTTCCTTGACTGGAGTCCCCCAATTATCGAAGCACAGTGCAGTCGGAAGTATCCACTACTGTCGGCACGATTACCCGGACAGTCTATGATGGGCGCACCGCGTTTCGGCTGAGTGATGGCCGCACTGAAGCTGTTGTAGTGCCAGAAATTGCGCGAGTCATGCGTTATGGCTTGGTGGGAGGTTCCAATTTTTTGTGGAATTCACCTCAAAAAACTTACGGTAAAAATGAATGGAAAAACTGGGGCGGCGATAAAACTTGGCCTGCACCCCAGCAATGGTGGCCTGCGATCGCTGGGCGTAATTGGCCTCCCGATCCAGCTTGGGATGGTTATTTCCACAAGGCAAAGATTCTGCCAAATAACCACTTACAGACGACTAGTGAAGTGGCAAAAGGCTTCGGTGCCCGCGTGGTGCGCGAGTTCTGGTTTGAACAAAATGGGGACTTTGCGATCGGGCAAACTGTGGAAAAAGTGAAGGGAGAACCGTTACTCCTATCAATTTGGAACGTTACCCAAATGGAACCTCCAGATGCAATGTTTGTGCCACTCAATTCCCAAAGCGTATATAAAGAAAATTTTCATTGGCTCGTTCCTCCGAAGAATGAGTCACCAATTGTGCAAATTACGCCGACATTATTACAGGTGTATATCCAGAAATTCGTAATGAAGTGAAAGTCTCATCAAACCAGTAGACTTTATGATCAATATTGACGAAGCAAAAAAACACGCCCACTACCAATAAGATGATGACTAAAAACTGTAATTTAGGTGGAGTAAACCCTCACATTGGTGATATTTTATTTTCAGGCATTAGACGTACTCAATTGAGAGTTGAGAGCTACAATAGCACCTTTATTGGCCCGATTGTACACCTGGGATTTTGAGGCGGATACGGTAAAGGCTATTACTTGCAGTAATGTAGAGAGTTTTGTAATCGCGTGAAGCGGAGCTATCCCGCAGGGAATCACCCCAGGCTATATTCGCAGCCACTTCAGGAACTTCAAGAATGCCTAATAGATTGCCTGACGGTGAGAAAACCCATATACCCCCTGGCCCAGTACTGTAAACATTCCCCTTTTGGTCTACCTTCATTCCATCTGGAACACCATTTTTACTGGGGTCTTTCAATTCTGCAAACAGCTGCCCGTTTTCCAATGTACCGTCCGATTTCACGTCGAAGACACGAATGTGACCTTTTTCCGAATCATTTACATAGAGTTTTTTCTCATCCGGTGAAAAAGCAATGCCATTCGGACGCACGAAATCTTTCACTAACAAAGTCAATTTCCCATCCGATGCCAATCGATAGACACCGTAGAAGCCCAATTCCTCCTGTTCAGATTTAATACCATAGGGAGGGTCAGTAAAGTAGATGCTTCCATCTGATTTAACCGCAAGGTCATTCGGGCTATTGAGCCGCTTCCCCTCGTACTGACTCGCTAATGTAACGATCGAGCCGTCTTTCTCAGTACGCGATACGCGACGATTACTATGCTCAGCCGTGAGTAAACGTCCCTCTCGATCTAGAGTATTACCATTGGCATTTCCAGAAGGGCGACGAAATATCTCTGGTTTTTTATTGGCTGTCCATTGATAAAGGGTGTTGGCAGGAATATCACTAAAGAGTAAGAAGCCTTTGGGATGCCACAGCGGCCCCTCCGTAAACTGGAAGTCTCCCGCCACTTTTTCGACTTGGGCGTTGTCATCAAGAATCGCTTGTAGAGTATTTTTATTGCTCATATTCCTCGATTGTGGTGAAGTTAGGCGGGAGTTCGTTTGAGACTTCGAGCATCGAAACCCTAAGTCATTTCTTGCTTGAGTAACACCGTTGCTGGGCACAGTGGTTAAAACCGTAAATAAAAGGCTGTATTGAGTAACTCTCAAGATTAGATTTTTCATGTTAATGGCATTAATTATTTTAGACATCTGTGATGATTAACCTGAAATCCTTTTTTCAAGGTAACTACATTTTAATTTTCGGAGATATCTATTGGCAATATATCGTTGTGATATAAACTTGAAAAAGCTTTTTTCTGCCCGTGTAGATTTTTATGTAAGGACTAACTCCACCAAGAAATCATTTTTTAGTGATTTATTATATACAGAAGCAATCGAAAAAACGTGTTGATTTGATGAAATTATTGGGAGAATAAATAAATGCTCGGAATTTTATCAAGTTTACTGCGTCTCAGCTCGGCAATTTTGAGTATTAGCCTTGCTGTCTCTACTTCAGCCTTTGCTATTCTCGTTCAGCAAACAGGAGCGCTAGCCCAACATCAAGGCATTGAAATACATCGTCCTAAGCAAGCCTTAGACTTTGCCCAAATCCATCCTGAACAGGAGCAAGAAACCTCAATATTTAACGCTCCCACTGAGGTAATTTTGCGCCCGGAAGAATTGGCGAACAATCCAATTCCATCAGTTTCTCAGCTATCTGACGTACAACCCTCTGACTGGGCAATTCAAGCGCTGCAATCTTTAATTGAACAATATGGTTGCATGGCTGGTTACCCAGATAACACTTACCGAGGTGATCGGGTGCTAACTCGCTATGAATTTGCTGTTGCGTTGAAGGATTGCTTAAACACACTCAATACACACCTGGCAAATCAGCGTTCAGAAATATCTTCCGAAAGCATTCCTGCTATCAAACGGCTACAGGATGATTTTGCTACTGAGTTAGCTATCCTACAGGAGCGAGCAGAAAATATAGAGGTTCGCACGGCTAAGTTGGAAGCCAATCAATTCTCCGCTAGTACTAAATTAAATACTTCAATCGTCGTTGCTGCCAGTGATTTGACGGGAGACACGGCGGATGGTAATTCTAACACACGCATTGATTCCAATCTCGCGCTTAACTATCGAACTCGATTGAATTTCACAACTAGCTTCATGGGCAAAGATCGTCTGCTTGTCCGCCTTCAAGCTTCTAACAGAGTGCCAAATTTCAATGGGGTTTCTGGTACCAACATGACGCGCCTCTCTTTTGAAGTGGGAAATACTGATAACCGTGTCGATTTAAATCTGTTGGAATATCGGTTTCCTATAGGCGATCGCCTCAATGTCTATCTTTACGGCAATGCTGCATCACATCATTACTACGCCACCGTCGTTAACCCCTTCTTTGCCAGCTTTGGAGGCGCGAAAGGCTCTCCTTCCCGCTTCGCCGAACGCAATCCCATCTATCGCATCGGGAACACTACTGGTGCAGGGATTGCAGCAGTTTATAGGTTCAATGAAGCGCTTCGTCTTGACTTAGGTTATCTAGCTCAAAATGCTGACATCCCTACTTCTGGAAAAGGACTATTTAACGGAACATATAGTGCTTTAGCTCAACTTTCCTTCCAGCCCCTGTCCAACTTGGACTTAGGCTTGACATATATTCGGAACTATTCGGCTGATGGAAACTTAGCGCATCGAACTGGCAGTGCTTTTTCCAATATTCCCTTCGGTATTGGTGTGCCGTTGGTGTCTAATTCTTTTGGAGTTGAAACGTCCTGGAGAATGACTCCTCAGATAGCTTTGAGTAGCTGGTTCGGGTATACTGAGGCTAAAAGAGTTGACCCGATAAATGGTCAGGCTGGCATTATTAACTATGCCGTCAATCTCGCTTTCCCAGACTTATTTAAGGTCGGTGCGGTTGGGGGACTGGGCTTTGGAATGCCGCCTAAAGCTATTCATAATACAATAGCGGCTCGTGAAGATACAAGTACAGGATTCCATTTTGAAGCCTTTTATGAATACCCTCTAAATCAGAATTCTACGGTAATTCCAGGTATAATCTATCTGATAAATTCCGAGCATAATCAGATGAATGGTGATATTTTTGTTTTCACACTTAGAACAGTTTTTAACTTTTAATTCATTTCATTGTAATAGACAGTACTCGAAGTTAACTCCTTAGGCACAACTAGTTCTCAAATGGTATTTTTCCTGAATCCGATTAAACTGGTGACTTATTTCTGCCAGACTGATCTAGGCTGTTTAGCGTTTTTGTAAAATTTATTAAAACTTTATAAATTAAAAAAATGTATTGAAACTCATAAAACGCTAAAGTGCATCTGGCTACTCTCGCGCAGAATGCTCTTATTTAATTCGCCTACTCAAGAGCGACTTCCGCCAATGCCTGGTCGGATCAGATGATGGTATTTTCCTGTACGAGTCCAGCTTAGTTCCTGATGATACAGATACTGATATTGTGATTGGGGATTAAAATTCTCTCTTTCCCCTCTTGTTTGATCAGGGGGGTACCTTTGATGGGGAAGTGGGAATATAGGATATATGTTCAAGTTCTATGAATAGTGAACTACTTCAACAAGTTCGAGTTTTAGACCCAGTCTCTGGAACTGACCAACTGGCTGATGTTCTGATTGTAGACGGCTTGATTAAGGCGGTTGAAGCGTCTATTTCTGAGATTCCTGGCGATACCTTGGTGCGAAATTGTCAGGGATTGATTTTAGGGCCTGGACTGGTAGACCTTTATAGCCACTCTGGGGAACCCGGATTTGAGGAACGGGAAACCTGGCTATCACTAATGGAATCGGCAGCAGCAGGCGGCTTCACACGCTTGGCAATTTTACCGGATACCGTCCCTGCGTTGGATAACCCCTCTGGGTTAGCTGCATTGAATCAGAAGATACAAGCACTCCAAAAAGCAAGAACAAAAGGAAATTCCCCCCCTGCCTCTCTCCCTCACCTTTATTGCTGGGGTGCTCTCACTTTGGGTGTCGAAGGCCAGCAAATGACGGAACTGGCTGAATTAGCCGCCGCTGGGGTGGTGGGTTTTGCCGATGGGCGTCCGATCGCAAATCTGGGGTTGCTGCGACGGGCGTTAGAATACCTGCAACCTTTAGGGAAACCCGTAGCACTTGTCCCTTGTGACCTCAAGTTGGCAGGAAATGGCGTGATGCGAGAGGGGGTACAATCCCTGCGTTTTGGTTTACCGGGAAATCCTGCGATCGCAGAATCCACTGCCCTAGCTGCCCTCTTGGAAGTCGTTGCCGCCATTGGCACTCCCGTCCATCTCATGCGTATTTCTACCCGTCGCAGTGTGGAACTCCTTGAGGATGCCAAAGCACGAGGATTACCTGTAACGGCGAGTACCACTTGGATGCATCTATTGCTTAATACCGAAGATTTGGGTCGTTATGACCCTAACTTACGCTTGGAACCCCCTTTGGGCAATCCCGCTGACCAAGCCGCGCTGCTGCGAGGGGTGCGGGAGGGAATTATCGATGCGATCGCTATTGACCACACGCCCTACACTTACGAAGAAAAAACCGTTGCTTTTGCCGAAGCCCCACCGGGTGCGATCGGCTTAGAACTCGCTTTACCCTTACTCTGGTATACCCTGGTCGAGACAGGCGACTGGTCAGCCCTCGAACTATGGCAGCGCATTAGCATAAAACCAGCTATTTGTCTACAACAAACTCCAAATGCGATCGCGCCAGAGCAACCGGCTGAACTGGTTCTGTTCAATCCCCAACACAAGTGGAAAATCGAGAAACATACCCTCAAATCTCACTCTAGCAACACCCCCTGGTTAGGACAACAGCTAATTGGTCGTGTTGTGCAAACCTGGTGCCCTCCTCAGGGATTGGAGATGGGAGATTAAGAATTGAGTAGACAGCGAAAAGGAAAGGCCGTCTCTACAGGTAGGGTGGGCATTGCCCACCTTACATCCTAGAGTTGTTGTTGACTTGACTTGGCCGGATAGATAGGTCCCTCACCCAATTCACCCACACGATTGAGAGGCCAGAATCGGACTATAGCTTTGCCAATGATATTGTCACGAGGAACAGCCCCCCAATAGTGACTATCACAGCTATTATTGCGGTTATCACCTAGTACGAGGTAAGAGTTTTTAGGTACGCTAAAAGGACCAAATTCATAGCCAGGAGGAGCTTCGATATACTTCTCCTGTATAGGTTTTCCGTTAATATAAACCTGTTTTTCTTTAACCTCCACTTTTTCTCCAGGTAACCCAACGATGCGTTTGATAAATGCATCACGGGGAGCTTCTGGATTCTTACTCATAGGATTGGTACAATGACCCGCCTCTTTAGGGGCCATAAACACCACAATGTCTCCTCGTTGAGGTTCTTGGAAGCGATAACTGACTTTATCAATAATTAAGCGATCATTAATCTGTAGCGTTGGCAGCATCGAACCCGAAGGAATGTAGCGGGCTTCTGCCACAAAGCTACGAATCCCGAAGGCAAGAATACCGCTCAAGGCGATTGTTTTTACGGCTTCGACCCAAGCATTCTCACCTTTTTGTATAGGTTGTTTATCAGGCTCTTGGTTTTGTGTAGGAGTCATTGCTGTTTAATAACGATAATTCAATCTCACTGCTTACTTAGGAGTTGCAGGAACAGGGCCTGCACCCAGTTCGCCCACCCGATTCGGAGGCCAGAATCGGATTACCGCCCGACCAATAATTTTGCTGCGGGGGACATAACCCCAATAGTGAGAATCGTAGCTATCGTTGCGGTTATCTCCCAGAACGAGGTATTGGTTAGGGGGTACCGTTCCACCTTTAATCTTGAGCCTACTATTAAATTCCCCAGTACTAAAATTGTAATTCGGCTTTTCTTCAATATACTTTTCCCGCAGGGGTTGGTTATTCACATAAACTCGACCCCCTTTCACCTCAACCTGATCGCCCGGAAGACCAATCACCCGTTTGATGAAAGGGTCTTGGTAATTTTGCTGCTGGAGAACTTCAGTGGGAGAAAATACAACAATGTCTCCCCGTACTGGGTCTCGAAAGTCGTAACTGATCTTGTCAATGATCAGGCGGTCGTTAATCTGTAACGTTGGCAGCATCGATTCGGAAGGAATGTAACGGGCTTCCGCCACAAAGCTGCGAATCCCGAAAGCGAGAATACCACTCAAGGCAATAGTCTTGATGGCTTCTACCCAAGGGTTTTCAGCGTCTTGTAGAGGCTGTTTCTTAGGTTCTTGATCCTGCAAACGAGTCATAACTGTTCAATCACCATGGAGTTACGAGTTTCAGTGACGGGAAAAAGCCGATGGGTCGCTAAGACTATCCCATCTAAATAAATACGTTCTTACATATAACTGTACAAATTTAAATGCGACTATAGAATCACCGTCGAATTTTACCATCCTCTTATGTCTTCTGACTTTTGTCTGCTCATCCGCAACGCTCGTATACTTTTGCCAACGGGTGAGTTTTTAGTGGGAGATGTCCAGACTCGTGGTCGAGAAATTGTTCAGGTTGCACCAGAAATCATGGCCTCTGCCACCCAGGCGGATACAGTGATAGACGCAAACGGACTGACTTTGTTGCCGGGGGTGATCGATCCACAAGTACATTTCAGAGAACCGGGGTTAGAGCATAAAGAAGATTTATTTACGGCAAGCTGTGCTTGTGCTAAAGGTGGGGTCACGTCTTTTCTGGAAATGCCCAACACTCGTCCTTTGACGACGACGCAAGAGGCACTCGATGATAAGCTACGTCGGGCTGCCGATAAATGTTTAGTGAATTATGGCTTTTTCATCGGAGCCACTCCCGAAAATCGGCAAGATCTAATTGAGGCTCAGCCGACTTGTGGGATTAAGATTTTTATGGGTTCGATGCATGGGCCGCTTTTGGTTGATGACGAACAAGGATTAGAACCCATTTTTGCCAAAGGGACTCGCTTGATTGCCGTTCATGCCGAAGACCAAGGCCGAATTAATCAACGACGACAAGACTTTGCGGGAATAACTGACCCTGCAATTCACTCCACCATTCAGGACAATCAAGCGGCTCTGAATGCGACTCAATTAGCACTGAAACTCTCTAAAAAATATCAAAGACGGCTGCATATTCTTCACATGTCTACTGCCGAAGAAGCGGAATTACTCAGGCAGGATAAGCCGAGTTGGGTGACGGCAGAAGTCACGCCCCAACATTTATTACTCAATACGAGTGCTTATGAAAAAATAGGTACCTTAGCACAGATGAATCCGCCGTTGCGATCGCCCCATGATAACGAAGTTCTCTGGCAAGCGCTGCTCGACGGTGTAATCGATTTTATCGCAACAGACCATGCTCCCCACACCTTGGCAGAAAAGGCTCAAACCTATCCCAATTCACCTTCGGGAATGCCGGGAGTGGAGACATCACTACCGTTAATGCTGACTCAAGCGATGCAGGGACGTTGTACAGTTAGCCAAGTCTCGAACTGGATGTCTACTGCGGTGGCGAAGGCGTATGGCATTCCAAAAAAAGGTGCGATCGCGCCCGGTTATGATGCCGATTTAGTACTCGTAGATTTGGATAATTATCATCCTGTTTTACGTGAGGAAGTTCAAACAAAATGTGGTTGGAGTCCTTTTGAAGGATGGAATTTAACGGGATGGCCTGTATATACGATTGTTGGGGGTCAAGTGGTCTATGAAAAGGGGAAGTTGAATACGGAAGTCAGAGGAGAAGCGTTAATTTTTGGTGATAGTAATGAGTCATAAAGAGGCGATCGGTAATAGGTAATAGGTAATAGGGAAGAGTAAGATTCGACTGACTCCTTCTTTACAGAATTTCAGATGGTTCAGCACCGATAGCGCCCCAATCAAACTCACCAACTGGGATAAGTTCAGCTTGACGTCCACTCTCTGGGGAGTAAGTCAGACACAAGTGGAGATAACTTTGAGGTTTATAAGGCAATCGTTCTGCCCACTCGATCGCAACAATTCCCAAAGGAAACTCAACTCCATCCCAGTAACTTTCCAGATTCAACGCTTCAACCTCAGCCGATTCCAAGCGATATAAGTCCAAGTGATAAAGGGGTATACGGCCTTCGTGATACTCATTAATTAAAGTAAAGGTTGGGCTAACAATTGAGTCTATAATCCCCAACCCTTCGCCAATACCTTGAACTAAAGTTGTTTTTCCTGCTCCTAAGTCGCCTTCTAACAAAATCACACTGCCAGCCGGGAGAGATTGCCCTAATCTAACTCCTAGCGATCGCGTAGCTTCAGCCTCAGGAAGAAAGAGCGTAGTCATCCGTCATTAGTCCTTAAAGTTCCTAGTAATGAGTTTTTTGTTATCAAGTCAAGCCAATCAGAGGTAGAAGTATTCTTTTAACCCATAACTAATGACCGATGACTTCTTTCTAACTATGAGCTTTGCTATACCACCGGAGCAACACTCGTGCTAGCCGTTCAGGATTATGCCTTACCCAATTCGTATCCTGATCTTCATCCATCACGTTGGATAACACAATGCGACGCCCTAATTTCGCAACAGCATCTCGATCTAGAAACACCGGATGAGAACCGACTTGAGCATAGTTAATTAAAGACTGAGCTGAGGGCACTTTGCGATGTACCAAAACCGCATCAAACAGCGGTTGACCACAAGCCTCGTCGATTGCACGGATATGGTCACCAACGGTATATCCTACCGTTTCCCCTGGCTGGGTCATGATGTTGCAAACATAAATCCGGGGAACAGAGGTTTTGGCGATCGCATCAGCAATTTCAGGTACCAACAGGTTGGGAATAATACTGGTATACAGACTACCAGGGCCAATAATAATGTAATCCGCTTCGTGAATCGCTTTAAGTACGGCAGGTAATGCAGGTGGACGTTCAGGAGTACAACCAATCTTGAGGATTTTACCGTTAGCGGCGGTAATATTCGACTCCCCTTCAATCCGACGGCCATCCTCCAATTGCGCCCACAGGCAAACATCACTCAGGGTGGCGGGTAGTACCCGTCCTCGCACGGCTAAAACTTGAGAACTGGCAGCAATTGCTCGCTCTAAGTCACCTGTAATCTCACTCATCGCCGTTAGGAACAAGTTACCAAAACTGTGACCCACCAAACCATTACCCGCCTGGAAACGATATTGGAATAGTTCCGTTAATAACTTTTCCTGATCGGCTAAAGCCGCCAAACAGTTGCGAATATCTCCAGGTGGCAGTACCCCAAACTCTTGCCGTAGTCGCCCACTGGAACCCCCATCATCCGCTACAGTCACAATAGCCGTGATATTTGCGCTGTAAACCTTCAATCCTCTGAGTAAGCTGGAAAGACCTGTACCACCGCCCACAACAACCATTTTGGGTCCTCGGTTGAGTCGGCGATGAGCCATCAAAACATCAACCAGTTCTTTATTGCCCTCTGGTTTTAACACCTCTGTAATCGAGCCAACCGTCCGAGTTTGTCCCCAGAAAATCAAGACTAGACCAAAGAGAATCGCGATCGGACCGGAGACATAATTGGGGACAAAGTTTGCGATCTTTTCCAAAACCTTAGAGGTGAGGTCAAGTAAGTAAAAAATAGGGGTTAGCTTGGCCCAAATCGCTACCCCCAGACTGGTCAAGAGTACACCACTAGCACTGATGAGTAACCAGCGTTTGATCAACAATCCGGGGGCTAACCACTTAAACCATCGGTTAACTCGCTGGGGGGTTCGACCTTTCGATTCGTGTTGTAGGGTGCGTAGAGCTCGTTTGAAGACACTGATTGAAGACATCACTAATTACAAGTCTGGGGAATGCAAAGACTGGATAGACTTTAACCAAGCACGGTGCAAGGACTCAAGTATTAGGCTCGAAGTGAAAGATCATGTGCGGTTAAAGTTGTCATATTGTTTATGACGCGTGAGCGAGAGCTCACCAGGATATATTGGGAAAATTAGACCAGGGATTAATAAATAGGACATCAAAATCTCAGCAGGTATGATGGAAAGCTACGGCAGAGTCGAAGGCTCTGTGCGTTCGGTCGTCTCCCATGGGAGGGTAATAGACTGGATGGACGTTTCCTCTAGTCAAGGCAGATGGAAAAGCGAATTTTGGGACTCGATCCAGGGCTAGCCATTCTAGGCTTTGGGACAATTCTTGTAAAGACAGCAGAAACAGTAGGAGTGCGGGACGCGGTAACCTCCTTAGCGGTGGCAGCAAACAATTGTGGCAACTCACAAGCAAAACCGCTGACTGAATCGGTGCAGTTACTGGATTTTGGTGTCATCCAGACCCCCGCTCGGACTGAAATTGGAACGCGACTGTGTACGATTTATGACGATTTGCACACCCTGATGGAACAGTGGCAACCTCATCTCGTGGCGATTGAAAAACTCTTCTTCTACCGGATGAGCAGCACAATTACTGTAGCTCAGGCGCGGGGCGTCTTGATGTTGGTGTTGGCACAGCATGATGTCCCCATAGTAGAGTTTACACCGGCTCAAATTAAGCAGGCCTTGACGGGCTATGGAAATGCCGACAAGTATGAGGTGCAGCAAGCCGTAGCACGGGAGTTAGAGTTAGACTATATTCCCAAACCAGACGATGCCGCAGATGCCTTAGCTGTTGCTTTAACCGCTTGGTTTCATCAGTCTTAGTCCTCACTCTCACGAACTCCAGCACATCGGCAGACTCACGCTTGCACTCTCACAAGGCTGGGATTAGTCTGACAAGCTAGCACGATCAAGGTCTACTCACAACTAGTTCATAGGTTTCTGGGGTAAAAAGAAACACACGTTCCTGATTTGCGTCATCAACGTTGTGAACTCATCCGTCCTAAGGTTGTCTCCTTCTGTTTAAGTGTCATGAGACCTGAGCGCTTTTTACTGTGTGCGGCTTGTGTTTGTTTGATTCATACTCCAGCCTGGAGCCATGTACCTGTTTCCCCTGTTCTGGCTCAAGCTCGGAATGAAGAACAAACCAGTATTGATGTTTATCGCATTGCCAGTCCTACCGTTGTAACGATTAGTACGGGTAGAGGTTCGGGTTCAGGTAGTATTATTAGTCCAGAAGGGCTGATTTTAACCAATGAACATGTGATCAGAGGGACAAGTGGCGGTCGTGTGAGTGTTAGTACGTCTTCAGGAAAGCGCTATACCGGACAAGTGATTGCAGCCGATCGCAGAAATGATTTGGCACTCGTGCGACTGAATACGACTGACCGCTTTCCTACGGTACGTTTGTCCGCTCCTCAAAATATTCAAGTCGGGCAACGCGTCTTTGCGATCGGTAGTCCTTTTGGGTTGTCAGGAACATTGACCACAGGTATCTTGAGTCGTGTTGGTCGCAATGGTGATTTACAAACGGATGCCGCACTCAATCCAGGGAATTCGGGAGGACCGTTACTCAACTCACGAGGTGAACTGATTGGTGTCAATAAAGCGATTCTGAGTCCCGGTGGAAGAGGAAATACAGGGATTGGGTTTGCCACCAGTGTGGTCATCGCTAGAGATTTTATTGAACAAAACCGCAACAGAAGCAATCCCAGTACAACAGCTGTTGCTCCCTCATCCTCAACCCCTCGTTTGGGAGTCACGTTGGATGCCAGGACTCTGGTTATTTTGGGTGTACAACCGGGTTCGCTAGCGGCGAGTTTAGGATTAAGACCGGGTGACCAACTCCTTGCGATTAATGGTCGTCGTCTCCGGGGACTTCAAGATTTACAAGCGTTCTTAGATGGTAGTCCCTCCTCAGCCATTCTGACGGTAGGACGAAATCGCCGTCTGGCTAATGTTCGGGTTAATTTTTAAATCGAAGTGTTCTATATTCAGTAGCTTTCCCAGCCAAGATAGACGGGCTACTACTTTCCTAAGAGGCGAATCGCTGGACATGCCTCGCTCTTTACGACGATTTGCACTAATCTTCTTTTAGATGCTGAGGGACTATAAAGACTTTCAAGGGGTCAAATATCTCAGCTCTATGTAATCTAGAGGCAAGTTAAGAAATACCTTCATCGATCAGCCAATTATTTTGCAAAACTAGATTCTACAGCTAGGATGTTTTTGACTTTGGAAGTCGATAACACAAGCATCTTGGTGTAATGAGGAGTTTATTGCATGAAAAAGATGAGCCGATGGGGCAAGTTAATCGCTGTTTTAGCGCTGATCTTGCTGGGCTTGAACACGGTGGGTAGTCTAGAGGCACATGCCGCAACGATTGGTGACATAACTCTAGCCAGTCCCCTCCAAGAAACAACAACGACCTCGTCGCTGAGTTCAGGAAATATCCAATTGGCGCAAATTGTAGGCCAATGTCGTGCTGCTAGCAGGACGATAGATATCTTTACAGAGCCTTCGGTTGGAACGAACAGTGACATTGTTAGAACCTTAGAACCCAATCAACGGGTAACGCTGGCTAGTGAGGGGAGTGCGGGTTGGATACAGGTGAGTGCTCCGGCAAGTGGATATGTCATCGCCAGATATCTCAAACCTTGTGGAACCAATCCTCCCCCAACCAAAGCCACCTGTCGCCGAGTCATCGCTCCTTCAGAGGGTTTGATTGTCCGTTCCCAACCGGCCTCTAGCTCATCACAGGTTGCTTCAGTATTGGTAGGAACCAACGTCAAGGTTACGGGAGCATCAAGCGTAGATAGCGCAGGGCGCACTTGGGTGGAAATCTCGACTCCAAGAAGTGGCTGGATTTCTAGTGGGTTTCCCAGTGGGAATCTCAGCGCCCCATTTTCTTGTATCTAGGAGCCGCGCTTTCTGCGATACCACACCCCTATGAGCTAGCGCTTACAGCCAACCCAGAAAATTATTCGGCTTTACATTTGGCTTTCAAGCTAGCTCTTGACACCTTTCCCATTTTCCGGGTGATTGGCATAGACCTCTTTTTATGCTATTTGACTAAGAGATCTCAAGATTAACGATCCTACTAACGCCAAGTCAGGCAGGGGCAAGAACGCCAATATCTTTTTTAGCTGGATTAGCCATCTAGAAAAACTAGACTCTGCCACTTGGGCGTTTTTTTGGTCTTGAAATCTCTAACGCAATCATCTTGGTGAAATGAGGAGTTGAGTATATGAAGACAATCGCCCACTGGGGCAAGCCTGTTGCTATGTTGGCTATAGCCTTAAGTACTGTAGGGTATCTAAACACTCCCTCTAGTGCGGTGACCGAGAGTACAACACCCAACGTTACGCAAAAATCAGAATCTAATGGCTCTGGACGTCAGGGTAACGTTCAACTGGTGCAGGGATTGGTGGGACAATGTCGCGCTGCCAAACAAAGGATTTTTGTCTATCCAGAGCGTTCAACCTCCAGTCAATCCATCAGAACCCTGGCTCCAAACGAACTCGTTACCCTAGCAGACACGGGTACTGGTGGTTGGATCGCCATCAGTGCCCCTATCGCTGGCTATGTCCGAGCGAGTGACATTAAACCCTGTCCAGGCGGTACTCGTCCTCCTACCCCTGCCCCGACCCCGACCCCGACCCCGACCCCGACCCCCGACACTCAACCTCCCTCTCAAGGAGGGACACAAGGAGGGTCAAACGTCTGCCGCAAAGTCATTTCTCCACCAGAGGGTTTAGCCGTCCGTAACACTCCGGCTATTTCCGCTCCCAGGAAGAGTGGGGTATACGTGGGAAATACCGTCAAGTTAGCCAGTCCCCAACAGTCTCAAAAAGACAGCCAAGGGCGCACCTGGGTTTTGATTTCATCACCCTCGACTGGCTGGATTTCCAGTGGCTACCCTAACGGGAATCTTGGCCCCGAATTCTCTTGTCCTTAGAGGCAAAGGATAATTGAGTAAGGGCGGGTTTTGTCCTTGAGTTAATCGCTCGTGCCACTAACCTATTCGCTAAACCCGCCCCTACAAGGACATTTTTTATTGAGAAATCCCTGAGCGATCGCTCTACAAGTTGAAAGTTGCGATCGCTTGCTCCAACACTTGAGCCGCTTGATCAACTTCTTGGGCTGAGACAATCAGCGGCGGCACCAAGCGAATCACCTTAGGGCCTGCGGGCACAAGCAGCAACCCCTGTGCCATCGCCGCTTTCACGACATCAACCGAAGTCAGCTCGATATCGGCCTTGAGTTCCATGCCATTAATTAGACCCCAGCCACGCACTTCGGTAAACAGATGAGGATATTTAATGGCGATCGCTCTGAGTCTTGTCCGCAGTTGCTCACCGCGTTCCTGTACGTTGTGGAGAATATTCTCTCGCTCTAAGGTTTGAGCCACTGCGATCGCGGCGGCACTGGCAAAGGGATTCCCACCAAAGGTACTGGCATGGTCACCGGGCTGGAACACGTCGCAGAACTTCTTACACATCATGGCACCAATGGGAATACCTCCGGCTAACCCCTTGGCACTGGTAAAGATATCCGGCTCGATCCCCAGATTCTCATACCCCCAGTACTTACCCGTGCGGCCCATGCCCACCTGCACTTCATCTAAAATCAGCAGGATGCCCGTATCGTCGCAGATTTTCCGCAACCGCAGGAAGTATTCCAGCTCTCCGGGACGGACGCCGCCTTCTCCCTGTAAGGGTTCCATCAAAATCGCCGCCACCCGTTGGTTGCCCTCGTCGATATCGGTAACCGCATTCTCTATGGCTTTAATATCGTTGTAAGGGACGTACTGGAACCCAGGCATCAACGGCTCAAAGTTCTTTTGGTACTTCGGCTGACCGGTGGCAGTAATCGTCGCGAGTGTCCGCCCATGAAAACTGGCGTGGGCGGTCAAAATTACCGGCTTTTCAATGTCTAATACCGTGTGGGCATACTTCCGCGCCAGCTTGATGGCTCCTTCGTTAGCCTCTGCCCCAGAGTTGCAGAAAAAGACCCGATCCGCACAAGAATGATCAATAATCCACTTGGCTAACGCTCCTTGCTCTGGAATGTAGTACAAGTTAGAAACGTGGTGCAACTTTTGAATTTGCTGCGTCACGGCTTCGATCAGGGCAGGGTGAGCGTGTCCGAGAGTGCAAGTCGCAATCCCAGCAACGAAGTCAAGATATTCGCGTCCTAGAGTATCCCAAACGCGACAACCTTCTCCCCGTTCCAGGGCAATGGGAAAGCGCCCGTAGGTAGACATCACACTGGCGTCAAAGTCAGCCGCGTCAAAGGGGGTAGACATCACTGAGGCTGACTCGGCTGGGATTGAGGGGATGGGAAGAGTTTCTAGACTCACTAATTTAATCCTTATCGAAGTTTTAGAGGATAAATTTTTTGAGGACGGATAGGATAGGTTGGGGTCGAGCTTGATTGCCACTACCTTACAGGCTAAGACCGGGAAGGCAGCTAGACTTGCCCTAACACAACGCCTCACTGACCCGTTTGAATCATATGTACTTTATCTTATCCAGGGAAACGCCAAGCTAGAGGTACTTCACCCCTGGGGTTTTGCCAGCAAACCCTGACAAAAGAAATCTCCATTCGGCAATACGATCGGTAAATTTAGGGATACCGATAGCTACGGCTCTCCCTTAATTCCAACAATCCTAGAATCGTGTATTCTTAAAACTTCTTCCCTGATCCATCTCAAAAAAAAGTAACAACAGGCGGTGTATTCAACGCTTGAACAAAAATATCGACGCCTCCGTAACGAGTTAATTGCTGGGGTCATCGCTTTGTTAGGAGTCGCTGGAGTGGGTACATTGTGGTACCACTTTATAGAGGGCTGGTCATGGTCAGATGCGGGGTACATGACTGTGATTACTCTGGCGACGGTTGGCTATGGCGAAACCAATCCTCTAGGCGAACGCGGACGGCTGTTTACGATCGCCCTAATTTTGATGGGGGTGATCACCATTGGTTATATCGTCAATCGATTTACAGAAGCTTTGATTCAGGGTTACTTTCAAGAAGGAATTCGACTGAGGCAACGACGGCGCTTGATCGATACGTTAACTGACCATTACATTCTGTGTGGGTTTGGGCGCACTGGGCGTCAGATTGCGGTGGAATTTAAGACTGAGGGTATCTCCTTTGTCACGATCGATTCTCAGGCCGAGCAGATAGAGGAGGCCCAAGAGTTGGGTTATGTGGCTCTCCAGGGGGATGCCACGTTAGATGACACGCTCTTTAAAGTGGGAATTGAACGAGCCATCTGTTTGGTAGCCGCGCTCCCTTCCGATGCGGAAAATCTCTACACGGTGCTGTCCGCCAAAACCCTCAATCCCAACATTCGGGCGATTGCTCGTGCGAGTACAGAAGAAGCGGTACAAAAGCTACAACGTGCTGGGGCCGATGCGGTCGTTTCTCCCTACATTACAGGTGGCAAGCGGATGGCGGCAGCAGCCCTGAGACCCCAAGTGCTAGATTTTATGGATGGGATTCTCACGGGCAGCGATCGCGCTTTTTATTTGGAAGAGTTTTTGCTCGATCCCAAAACCAGTCCGATGGTAGGGCAAACCCTGCGGGAAGCTCGACTGCGATCGCAATGTGGTGCTTTAGTTCTGGCCATTCGTCGGGTGGATGGCACGCTGATCGCTGGACCTACGGCTGACACTCAGTTATTGCCGGGAGATGTGTTAATTTGCTTGGGAACCGCCGATCAACTGCGTCAACTCAACCGCATCCTCAGTCCCTTGAATTCCCGTCATCTGCGAAAGCCTAAGCTATTTAATTAGCGTTTGCTTCCTGCCAACCCTGCTGCGCTGCAACACGCTTCAGGATCGGCTCGATCACCCGTGGAGGAGCTGAGGTGAGTAAAGTACTCGGATAAACGGCCTTACCCCAAACCGGATGCTCTAAAACACAGCAACGGTTGCGAATCACGGGCAAGCCCAAAAGCGCCTTGACTACAGCCGTATCATCGTGGAGAATTTCTCCTGGGCGTGATAGCAAGGGATACCCAGTCCGAGGGTCAATCAGGTTACTCAAGAATCCGCGATCGCGTAAACTAAACGCTACCTCAAAACCAAAGCGCAAAAACTTCTCCCTTAACCGCTCTTTCTCTTGCTCACTCTCAGGCGTGATGTCCACCAGTTCGCATCGAGCTTGCTGCAAAACAATCACCACCCACAACACGGGTAAATTCCAATCGGGTAAAACGCGCTCTAAATTCTGGACAACGAAGGGACTGGGACGGTGAATAGACATCTGAACTGTCTGTCCCGTTTCTGTAACCAGATAAAGAAAATTGCGGTAAGCGATTGTCAATGGGTGAAGTTTAAGTTGGTTAGGTTCAAGAAGGGGACAATACTTGGGTAATACGGGTAGGCGCTTGTCTCGGTCGTATCGATTTTACAGCGAAAATTGCTGTGAATAATACAGGGCGGACACTCGTGCATTGTAGCCAGAAACTTTTCAGCAATTTTTAGGGATATTCCGAAACGTTTTCTCCTCCACGTCCCTCCTCAACTCTCCCACACCCAACGCGGTTTCTAGCACTTTTCAGGGGTAAGAGCGGCGTGTCTAGTGTGGTCATTCTAGGATAAATAGTTACAATGGATAGGTTACAGGTTCTACTGGAACGTTGGTGACTGCCAATAGTGTTTTTTGATCTTGACTTTATGAAAAAGGGAACCAAGTCGTCTTGTGGCAGTAGACCGAGCATGTACTCGGAAACTTTAAACGAGATACCCACGGTACCCCCCTGGTAATCCAGGTCATAAACTGAGGTAAAACGGCGTTTCGGGGAATCTGTAATCCATCAAACCCTCCTGTCTTAAGAGACTGAGGGTTTTTTTACACGAAGGTATGCTATCCATCGTAGCGATCGCCGATGAAGCTTTCTGTGATTTTGTCCTGGTATCACCACATTTGGACTTCTGCATTGCTCAAGCATTAATATAAACTAATTTAAATTACCGAGATAGCTGAGATTAGAAAAATTGTTAACTGAGCCGCTGATTGCTTCAAAATTTCCTGCTGATGTCTTCAGGCTGGCGAATGGACTGACTGTAATCTATCAGCACCTCCCAGCGACACCCGTTGTGGTGGTCGATGTCTGGGTACGAGCGGGTGCCAGTACGGAACCTGACCAATGGTCTGGGATGGCACACTTCCTAGAACACATGATCTTTAAAGGCAGCGAACGATTCGCGCCTGGTGTGTTCGACATGGTGATTGAAAGTCGTGGGGGTGTCTCTAATGCCGCCACTAGCCACGATTATGCCCACTTTTTTATCACTACAGCGGCTCAGTACTTAAAAGATACCTTACCGCCTCTGGCAGACTTGCTCTTACACCCAGCTATCCCTGAGGATGAATTTGAGCGGGAACGGGATGTGGTCTTAGAAGAAATCCATGCCTGTTACGACAATCCGGATTGGTTGGGATTTCAGGCTTTGAGTGAAAGCGTTTACCAGCGTCATCCCTATGGGCGCTCGGTTCTGGGAACCGAAGAACACCTGATGATGAACTCACCCCATCAGATGCGCTGTTTTCACTCCACCCACTACCAACCCGAAAATATGACGGTGGTGATTGTCGGCGGGGTTGACCAAGAATCGGCGTTGAATTTAATCAACCAGTCGTTTCAAGACTTTCCTACCCCCATGGAGTGCCCGCCATTTGAGGTACAGGCAGAACCTCCCATTACAGGAGTTCGTCGTCAGGAACTTTATTTGCCGCGCCTAGAGCAGGCTCGTTTGTTGATGGCTTGGGTGGGACCGAGTGTAGAACAACTGCGGGATGCTTATGGCTTAGATTTACTGTCTGTACTCCTCGCCGATGGACGGTCTTCTCGCTTGGTGCGAGAATTGCGAGAAGAGCAGCGATTAGTCTTGAGCATTGGCAGTAATTTCTCACTCCAACGGGATTCAAGTTTGTTTACCATTAGTGCCTGCTTAGAGCCACAATATTTGGAACAAGTCGAAGAGCTAATATGCGATCGCCTGTTTCAATTGCAGAAGGAACCCCTTTCACCACGAGAACTCAGCCGCTGCCAGCGCTTGCTCTGTAATGACTATACCTTCTCCACAGAAACAGCCAGTCAGTTAGCGGGTCTCTATGGCTACTACAACACGATTGCCACAGCAAATATTGCCGTAACGTATCCCAATCAGATTCAGACGTTTACGGTATCGGACTTAATGCACTTGGCACAGCAATATCTTTCTCCTCATCACTACGCCGTTACGGTTGTGAAGCCCATGACGGAAGAGGAGATGGGTTGAAAGTTGAAAGTTGAAAGTTGAAAGTTCTAAGCTTCAGATAGGAGTCAGCCTCGTTTTTCATCCTCAACCTTCTCACTTTCAACCCCTGACCAACATCATAATGCCTCAAACTGTAACCTTTTTACCCCAACAACCGCTCATTCATCGCACGGTTCTCGATAACGGCATCGTTGTACTCGCCATCGAAAATTCTGCCGCAGATATTATAGCCACACGCCTGTTTATGCGAGCGGGGAGTCAGTGGGAACCGCGAGAAAAAGCAGGACTATCTCACCTGCTGTCAGCCGTAATTACGAAAGGCACAGAGCAACTCTCAGCCATAGACATTGCCGAACGGATCGAGTCAGTGGGAGCGAATCTCAGTGCAGATACAGCCACCGATTACTTTTTACTCTCCCTAAAAACCGTCTCCAGCGACTGGCCTGAGATGTTACAGTTAGCGGGACAAATGTTGTTACATCCCAGTTTCCCAGAAGAAGAAGTAGAACTGGAGCGGTACCTAGCCATTCAAGATATTCGGTCTCAAAAAGAACAGCCCTTCACCATTGCCTTTGACCAGTTGCGGCAGGCGATGTATCAAGCTCATCCCTACTCACTCTCAATTTTGGGCACAGAAGCCACTGTCTCTGAACTCGGTCGTGCTGACTTGGAACTGTTCCATCAAACTCACTTTCGACCCGACAATATGGTGATTAGCGTCGTGGGTCGTGTGACCCCAGAAGAAGCCGTGGCTCAGGTTGAGCGAGTGTTTGGCGATTGGCAGTCGCCCGAAACGCCCCTACTGACCCAACAGTTACCGTCTCTTACCTCCCAACCGTCGCAAGTCATGACGCCGCAAGAGACACAGCAGTCGATTGTGATGCTGGGCTATCTGGCCTCACCCATGTACCATAGCGACTATACCACGCTGAAATTGCTCAATACTTACCTAGGTAATGGGCTTTCCAGCCGCTTATTTGTTGAGTTGCGGGAGAAGCGAGGTTTAGCTTATGATGTCTCCGCTTTTTATCCTACGCGCAAGTCGGTGTCCACATTCGTCGTCTATATGGGCACAGCACCTGATAATACGGAAACCGCTATCCTCGGATTACGTAAAGAAATAGAACGTCTTTGCTCGACCTTGCTAACTAGTGAGGAACTCCAAGCCGCCAAAAATAAACTCCTTGGTCAGTATGCACTGGGAAAACAAACGAATGCCCAGTTGGCTCAAGTCTATGGTTGGTATGAGACGCTAGGGTTAGGAATTGAGTTTGACACTCAGTTTCAGCAAGATGTGATCAGTGTTACTCCAGAAATCGCTCAAGCTGTTGCGACTCGTTACTTTACGGAACCTTATATATCCCTGGTTGGCCCTGCTGAAGCCATTAACCCCTTGGCAACACCTATGGTTTAACTTTTTCGCCGGAAGCCCCGCGCTGTACCTGAAAGGTCAGCGTCGGGATAGTCATTGCGGGTTGCCTAATTGTACGGAGGCAACCAATAAATGTAGCGGGAAAACAGGTATTTAGCACAAGTATCAAGCCGTGCTAAACTACTACCATTTTGACTATGAACTTCACGTACAGAATTTATCCAGATGCCAGCCAGCAAGCGCAAATGCTTGATTGGCTGGAAAGTTGTCGCAGGGTTTATAACTATGCCCTGCGAGAGCTTAAAGACTGGATGAATAGTCGGAAGTGCATGATTGATAGATGCTCCCTGGAGAAGGAATACATCATCAGTGCAGATGTGCCCTTTCCGGGATACATGGAACAGAAACGTCAACTGCCAGTACTGAAAGAAACATGGACAGGACTCAAAAACGTTCACTCTCAGGTCTTGCAAGACGTAATTAAACGCCTGCATAACACCTGGGAGAATTTCCGTAAGCGAGACTTTGGGTTTCCTAGATTCAAGAAGTACGGACAGTTTAAGTCGTTTCTCTTCCCACAGTTTAAAGAAAGTCCCATAACTGGGAATCAAATTAAACTGCCAAAAATTGGTCTTGTCCCCATCACACTGCATCGCCCCATTCCTGACGGCTTCGCTGTTAAACAAGTGCGCGTGCTGTCCAAGTGCAGGGGAACTCAATGGTATGTCCTTGTAACCATCCAGTCGGATGTCAGTGTTCCCGACGTACCTGTTCATGGTCGTGCTATTGGCATTGACTTGGGATTGGAGCGGTTCATTACCTCTTCTGACGGCAGTTTTGTGGAACGTCCGAAGTTCTTTAAGTCCCTGCAAAGTAGGCTGAAAGTGCTGCAACGCAGAGCCGCAAGGAAACAGAAGCGTTCTAAAAACTGGGAAAAAGCGCAGATTGAAGTAGCCAAGCTCCATCACCACATTGCCAATCGTCGCTCATATTTTCACTGGAAAAATGCCCACAAGCTTTGCGACCAAGCACAGACTATCTTTGCGGAAAATCTCAACACCGTTGGATTGAACAGAGGGATGCTCACAAAGGAGTGCGTTGACGCATCCTTTGGAGCATTCTTGAGTTTGTTGGAGTGGGTTTGTTGGAAGCGTGGGGTGTACTTTGAAAAAGTACACCCCAACGTAACTTCCCAGACCTGTCCTAATTGCCAAGCGGCTGTGTCTAAGACTCTTGGGGATAGAATTCACAGTTGTCCTGAGTGTCAATACCAGACTCATCGCGACCATGCTGCGGCTCAAATGGTGTTAATTCGTGGGCTGGAGAACGTAGTACCCGTGGACGACGGGGAAGGGAAACTGCCTGGTCTTGCCGTACTGTCGGAGGCATTTTGCCTAGATAAGTGGTTATCCAGGAATGCTCAAGAGCGATCAAGAGCAAGCCAGCGCTCTACCCGTTAGGGTGAGCGTCTGGAGAAGTCACATTGCTATTCCTAACCCTCGCGTCGAGAATCTTACAGCAAGTTGAGTTTGGAGTCATCTTGCTCTCTGGTGCAAGAAGGCAGAAGGCAGAAGCAACATTGCTTGTACAGTAAGCCTTATTGCCTTTGTCAACTGGATAGTTATTTCCGCCGCGCTGCACTAGGAGCTTTCTAATTTGAGCGATCGCCTCACAGGGGCAACACCTGCCATCGAATGCCGGAAGGACTGTAGGGCGATCGCCTCCTCTGGCAACACACTCCCGTCAATATGGCACGAGAAACGGATGGCTCTTGACAGGCTTTCACAGATAAGGCACTATGGCTTGCAATTACGTGGGTGAGTGTATGTGTCTTGCGAATTGGTAGAAGGTTGAGTGCCATGATGAGAAGCCTAACGCCAAGTTTCGCTAACCCTGAGAGCGTCCGCCGTCGGATGATTTACGGTAGCGCCCTTGGTTTAATGATGATTGGCTTGGACAATGTCCCTGTTGCAGCCGGTAGTGGCTTAGCGGGTGAGCAAACGATTGCTCAGCTAATTGCTGATACACCCGTTAACCGACCGGTTCTGAGAATGGGTAGCGAGGGAGCAGCCGTCTCTGAACTACAAGCGGCGCTGAAACTTTTGGGTTACTACAGTGATGTTGTGGATGGGATCTATCGAGAAAGTACGGCAAGTGCTGTCTCTGGGTTCCAGCAAGCTGCCGGTTTAACGCCCGATGGCATCACTGGCCCTGCAACTTGGAATCGTCTATTCCCCAGTACGCCTACAGTCGTGAGGACATCACCACTCCCCTCAACGAATCCAGCGCCGCTCAGGGTTTCACCAGCCTCCTCAAATAACCCAGCGCCGGTCAGGGTTTCACCAACCTCTTCAAATAACCCAGCCTCATCTTTCCCGGTTCCTACTATCGTTCAATCCACGAATACCAGCGAGCGCGTTAATAAACCAGCTCCAGAAGAGCCATCAAAACCCCGTCAAACCAACCGCCCCAATCGCAGCCAACCGGCCTCAACTCCTTCGAGTTCTTCCTCTACAGCCAACCCGTCGGCTACTGCGGTTGCTTTTCCCATTCTCCGGCAAGGGATGCAAGGCCCTGCGGTTGTCCAGTTGCAAGAGCGTCTGAAAACTCTGGGATTTCTCAAAGAACCAGTAGATGGGGTTTTTGGACAAGCGACACAAGCGGCTGTTCAAGCGGCTCAACAGAAGTTCAACCTTGCACCAGACGGAGTAGTTGGGCCTACCACTTGGAGAGCGCTGTTGCGCTAGTACAAGAAGGCAGAAGGAAGACCGGAGCTTTAGTGAGGACAGGAGGCAGAAGGAAAGAAAGTTTATACAGTAAGCTTTTTAAGCTTTTTCAACTGGATAGTTATTTCCGCCATGCTGCACTAGTTTTTCCCGTCTTGGAGTATCACAGCTAAAAAACTTGGCTCCGGCTGCTCTAGAGGCAGTAATTTGGTTCGGGGCAACTCATTGAATATCAGATAAATCTGGCTACGGGCACGATAAGATCGGGTTCTTACTATAGGCTGTCTAAATTTCTGGACAGCTATCAAAAAGTAAATCTTTTGATAGAGGTAAGAATCTTTTTTTAGATAGAGCGAGTTCTGTTCTTTAAACGGATATCTTATGTTTACAGGACAAAACAATTCCAATTTTATATTCACTAACGAATTAAAAAATCTGCTTATTAGCAGATTAAGTGAAGCTGGTGTATGTACCGCTCTATCAAAAGATTTCCTTCAGGAACAAAATTTAATCAGATGAACCCCAATAAAACCCAGATACCAGAAAATCACAATAATGGTGCGGGCAGACTGAATAAAACGGCCTACCGTGATGGTTATATTCACGGTCAAGTTGATAAGCATAATATCCAGCAAGATAACCGTATTGTTCGTGAGAATAATAGTGCTGCTGGTGGCTTACTTACGGGCATTACTCTCTCGGCGATCGCATTTTGTCTGGGCGGGGCACTCTTCTTTCTCACCCAGAGCAATCAGCCCGCAAAAACTAATGTAGAAACAGCTCCTGTTCCTGCGACTAATCAGCCTCAAAACCCCTAGGAACTCGTTAAGCCAACCCGAATATAACCTCTGGTTCACAATGCCTTCTCTGAGCAAGAAGAAGGTATTCTGAACGCCAACGCTCCTGTCTTCTTTTGAATATCTCTTTTAGCAAAACCCATGAACAATCAGCACAACCATACCCCAAAAAATTCAAACACCAACATACAGAATGGACGCCATCTAAATACACCTGTAGAAACGGTTAATCCTGACGCTGTTTCCTATGAAGAAGGTTACGTTCATGGTCGCGTTAGCGAACGCAGCTTGGAAAACCAAGAACAGGAAGTTCGTAGTGAACATAGCGCGGCTCGTGGTTTGCTATTAGGTATGGCTCTCACATCTCTAGTCGGCTTGACCGTTGGAGCCATATTCTACCTAAACCAAAGAGAAGAGTCACCCACACCTACACCCGTGCTGGTGCCTGCCCGTCCCGCTCCTCAACAACCCAACCGAGAAACCACGATTATCGAAAGAACCACGGAAAAAATTCAGCCGCCCGCTCCTATCAACCAAGAACCTTCAACCGCTCCTCAGCAAAGCCAGCCAGATATTAGGATTATTGTTCCGAATTCTGGGCAACCATCAGCTCCTGCTCCACAGGACACCACCCCTCAAACAGCACCGAGGCAATCCCAGAGTCAGCCTCTCTCACCGAATCCTCCTTTGAGTCAACCGAACACTTCTAGAGGTACTTCCCCAACGACGCCACCCGACACGACAAATCAAGACTCACCGGCTCCATCCCAAAAACAGATTCCTACGGTTACAACTCCTACAGAACAGCCAGACACGAGCAATGAGACTTCATCTGAACCAACGCAAAATCAGACCCAACCTGATAGTTCTAATTCAGATCAGTAAAAAGCTGAAGTCTCGAAACAGGCGAATCTAAGCGCTAGAGCAACGATTCAATATTAGACTTGTTGAAAAAATTATGAATTCTTCCTCCTAAACCCTCTCTTGAGTAAGGAAAGGGTTTAAGGGGAAACTTTTTGATCTGGCTCATGAGGGATTAACCAGCGATGAGAGTGAGGAAGGTTATTCAATTTTGTCAATAGGTCTATTATTCATTTACTAGAATTTACCGGATAAACCTATTTACGGATAATCTTTATAGATGATTTTAATGCGGCTGGGCTTGCTTGCCTATCTGACCTATGGCTTAAAATGGAATTCAAGAATTGAGTTTGGCTTTAGTTACGAAGGAGTATCTTAACATGTTAAGTAGTATTAAAAAAATAAGAAAATTATCACTAGTCTAAAAGGATTACTTTTTCAACTTCCTACTGATAGAAATCAAGGTTATTTCTAGGGATTGATGACTGTTTTATCTAAAAAATGACTAAATAGAATAGATCAGCACCGAGAAGAAATGCATTTTGGTGTTGTGAATTATAAAAATATTCCCTCTTAGGAGAGAAGACAAAATGGCTTTAAGACAACACAAAAGAGCCGTAGGTGTTTTTTCAAATCGTCACGAAGCAGAAGTAGCACTTAGGGAACTTAGAGACTCTAACTTTGCGATGGATAGAGTTTCTGTAATCACACAAGATGCAGATAAGCAGCATAGTGACATGGCTGGTGCTGATGTCCGTAAGGATGTTCGCGAACGTAGCGAAGGCAACAAAGCTGACGAAGGCGCGACAACAGGTGCGATCGCCGGTGGGACAGTAGGGGGACTCACTGGCTTACTCGTCGGTTTAGGTACCTTGGCGATTCCAGGTATTGGACCGATTATGTTGGCTGGAGCAACGGCAACAGCGATCGCCACCACATTGGCAGGCGGAGCCATTGGAGCCGTTACAGGTGGACTCCTTGGCGCATTGGTCGGTTTAGGGATTCCTGAAGAGCGAGCCAGAGTTTATCAGGATCGCATCTCGCGAGGGCATTATCTCATCCTGGTCGAAGGCACGGATGAAGAGATTAGTCGTGCAGAAGCCATCTTACGCCATCGCGGGATTGAGGAGTGGGGCGTCTATGATCATCCCGATGCCGCTCACGCCCACACAAGTGCTGCCGCTACCACGACTCCCCGCAGTGCTCTAGTTCACAACAAGCGTGCCGTTGGCGTATTTCCGCACCGTCGTGATGCCGAAGCCGCGATTACGGAGTTAAGAAATGCGGGATTCCCCATGCGCCAGGTTTCTCTGGTGGGCAAAAATGCCAATCCCAACGATAATTTTGGAGGCTTAGATGCCGGCAATCGCGCCACAGGCAACCAGGCTGACGAAGGGGCGAAAGCGGGTGCAACGACAGGCGGTATCCTCGGTGGTTTAGGTGGCTTGCTCGTTGGATTAGGTGCCCTAGCCATTCCCGGCATCGGCCCTGTGATTGCTGGAGGTGCGTTAGCGACAGCCCTCGCCACTGCCGCCGCAGGCGGTGCCATTGGTGCGGCTGCGGGGGGTTTAACGGGCGCACTGGTTGGTTTAGGGATTCCTGATGACCGCGCCCGTGGCTATAACGACCGGGTAAACCGGGGTGATTATCTGGTGATGGTGGATGGCACGGAAGATGAAATCCGTCGTGCTGAAGCGATTCTGGGCCGTCACGGAATTCAAGATTGGGAAATTTTTAATGTAGGAGACGATGACCGTTATAGTCACGGCTATAGTAATCCTGACACTCACTCCCATGGAACTCACTCCCAGGGAGCAGCCAGCGGGAGTCGTTATCGGGGAGTAGGCTTGTTTCCCCATCGGCGTGATGCAGAAACCGCGCTTCAGGAATTGAGAAATGCAGGCTTGTCCATGGATCGGGTGTCTGTGGTTGGTAAAAATGCTGACCATCATGACCGCATTGCCGGGGTGGAAATGAGCGATCGCGCCACGGGCAATAAGGCTGACGAAGGTGCCAAAGCCGGTGCGGCGACAGGAGGTATCCTCGGTGGTTTAGGCGGCTTATTGGTTGGCTTGGGTGCTTTAGCGATCCCCGGTATTGGACCTGTGATTGCTGGAGGGGCTTTGGCAACAGCCCTAGCTACTACGGCGGCTGGGGGTGCCATTGGTGCAGCGGCTGGTGGTATCACTGGTGCACTGATTGGTTTGGGCATTCCTGAAGAACGTGCCCGCTTTTACAACGACCGGGTGAACCGGGGTGATTATCTGGTGATGGTGGATGGTACAGAAGACGAACTTCATCGTGTTCAACCCATTTTGAGCCGTCACGGTATTCA
Organism: Microcoleus sp. AS-A8; assembly: GCA_039962225.1. Classification (NCBI taxonomy): domain Bacteria; kingdom Bacillati; phylum Cyanobacteriota; class Cyanophyceae; order Oscillatoriales; family Microcoleaceae; genus Microcoleus; species Microcoleus sp. AS-A8. Next base: position 46,116 of record JAMPKV010000022.1, on the reverse strand, counting down.
GGAGTGGGGCATTTACGATACAGGGGACGTGGAGGCTGGTCGTAGTCATGATACAACCCCAGATCACGATCGCACCCACAGCAGTTCTGTTGCCGCCGGTACCCATCGCCCGGATTCAGGTCGCCGTCATCGTGCCGTGGGCGTATTTTCCCATCGTCGTGATGCCGAAGGCGCGCTGAGGGATTTAAAAGATTCCGGCTTCTCGATGAATCAAATTTCTCTGGTGGGCAAAGATACTCCCGGAGAACCTCACGTTGGCAATGTCGCTGACCGTACCATGACGGATGAAGGCGCGAAAACGGGTGCTGGAACAGGGGCGGCTCTCGGTGGTTTAGGTGGCTTGCTCGTTGGATTAGGTGCCTTAGCAATTCCAGGGATTGGCCCAGTTTTAGCCGGAGGTGCTTTGGCTACTGCCCTAGCGACGACAGCAGCAGGCGGCGCAATTGGTGCGGCAGCGGGTGGTTTAACAGGTGCATTGGTCGGTTTAGGGATTCCCGATGACCAGGCTCATTTCTACAATGACCGCGTAAACCGGGGTGATTATCTAGTGATGGTAGATGGTACGGAAGATGAAATTCGTCGTGCCGATACGATTCTGAGCCGTCACGGTGTTCAGGATTGGAACATTTTTGATGCACCGTCAGGTGAGCGTCATGACTCTCGCACGACTACCAGTCCCACGGCTACCCGTAATGTGATTGAGCCTAACCCTACACCAGGCGTTACTAAAACTCACGGTGAGGTCAAGGTCGTGGACGATCATCCTGAAGTGATCATTATTGACCGCCGAGATCAGACCTGATAGGTTTCTCTCAAAAAGCTTGAGGAGCAGGAGTAATAAAAAGGTGGTTCCTGCTCCCCTCTACACCTCCCATTTAGCCAGATGATTTGGCAACCGGAAGGGACGAAAAGAACACCAATCACGGAAATTTTGCGAAGGGTGTAGGAGTTCTCACCTCTAATACATTTCCATCATTAACCCTTTTAATACAGGAAACATAACAATGAAAAAACTGACAACTTTTCTACTCTCTGGTGTTCTATTGTTTGGTGCAGCAGCTTGCGCCAACGACGCCAAAACAGCGGCAGATGCTCCCAATACAACTGAAGCTAGTCCAAAAGCTCCGGAGGCGGATGCAGCTAAGGATGCCCAGGCGGATGCTCAAAGCGAACTTCGCCGGAAACAGTTGAATTCTGACATCAGAGCGACTGAGGAGCGCAACAATGCACTGAATGACGGGAAAGCTGAAGGCAGAGATGACGAGGCCATTGCCAGCGAAGTTCGCAGCAAGCTAGAAGCTAACCTTCCAGCGAGTGCGCTCATCGTTGATGGTAAAGAGAATGGTCTGGTGATTGTATCCGGAACCGTCCCAACGAAGCAGCAGTTCGACAAGATTGAAACCTTGGCCAAACAAATCAAAGGTGTTAAGACCGTGCAGGTTAAAGCCACCGTTGCTGCCGCTAAACCTGAAGATAGCAACAAAAAAGCGCAATAACATTAAGCTTTAAAGGCTTTATCACTTAAGAATCCCACGACTCTAGCCTTGGCGGAGTTGTGGGATTTTCAAGTTTGGGTTCTTTAAAATTTTTGAAATAAGTAATTCGCGTGGGGAAAGGAATTTCTATCCCTTCTTCTCGATATCGTTTGTGCAAGCGTTTAATAAATTCATGTTTAACGAGACGTTGATCAAAAAATTCCTTGGTTCTTAAGAAAACTGTAAAATTAATACTAAATTCTCCAAATTCTTGATAACGAATAAACGGTTTAAATTCAGGCACACCACCCGGAACATGTTCCATAACCTCTTGAGCCACATTAAGGGTGACTTGTTCGATTTGATCGAGATCGCTTTCATAACTAACACCCACAGGAACTTGAAATACAATTTCTTTGGCGGGTAGATGATAGTTCTTAAAAATCGCTGAGGCCAAATTTTTATTAGGGACAATAATTAAGTTGTTAGGAATTTCCTTAATTGTTGTGTTCCGCCAGGTAATGTCGGTAACATAGCCTTCTTCGCCACTCGTCAATTTGATATAGTCATTCGGTTTAACTTGTTTAGAAATAATTAAGAAGAGGCCAGCATACAAATTAGCCAGGGTATCTTGAAACGCTAAGGCAACGGCTAAGCTACCAATCCCTAAAGTCGCGATAATGGGTGTAATGGGAATTCCTAATGCCTGAAGAATCATCAGGATACCAAACACAAAAACCAGGGTTTTGACCGAATTATTCAGTAAAGAAGATGCAGGTAATCCTCCTTTAGATTTCTGACCGGCTAAGCAGACAAAGTCACCCGCCAACTTTGCCAAAAAGAGAGTAGCGGTATAGAGAAAAACTATCGTGATAATTTTCTGAACAAGGGTCAAAATAGCAGGAGCGAGTGGAACCGTCAGTAAGGCAGCATACAGACCCCCCAAAAAAAACCAAATTAAGGTTTTGCGGTGTAGTGCTTCAAAAATTAATTCATAACCAAAGAAGTTCGTTCTTGCTGCTAATTTTTTAAGTTTTTTGAGGAAAAATTTTTCAAAGATTACTCCAGCCAGTAAGCTGCCTAAAAGTAGGCCGAGGGGGAGAATCCATTGCATCATTGGTAGAAGCGAGAGTTGAGGCTTAAAAAGGTTAAACAAAGGGTTACCAAAGAAATATAGTAAGAGTTCGGCTGTGAAACTCAAAGAGAAAGGACATACCGCAGGCTTTTAGAAAACAGGCGGTTATGGAATTAGCAATTATTCAGGCAACTGACCTTTAAGCTCGTCGAGATTAGCTGGGCTAAGGGTAATTTTGATTTCTAGTTTTTGCTGTTCGTCTCGCAATGTCAGAATATAGTTTTCACCAACATTCGTGCCTTGCCACTGCGGATTTTGGAGAGCCAGTTTTTGATAAATCCGTTCTGGGGTACTGACACGGATGACGAGTTCTTTCTGAGATTGGGGATAGATATAGAGTTGCTCTTGAGACTTGTCCAGTTCTAGCTTACGGGGCGTGGTGCTGCGTTCTTGATTGGTGTCAGGTTTACGCCAGTAGAGGGTAATGCCGCGAATTTGGGGCATTTGTATCTTAAATACTTCATCAAATCGTTGAGGTTCCCAGTCGAGTGCGCTGACATCCTCCATTTGGATTTGGGGAATGAGTCGCTGTCGCCACATAATTTTTTGGTCATGGAGGCTTGCCCACCATTGCTGGATGGTGGCAAAGTTGTTCCCGTTTTCAGGGTTATCGCTGCCTTGTTGCCAGATGATTTTTTGTTGCATGAGGAATTTTTGAGGAGATCAATTGAGTCATTAACCGGAAGCTGTAGAACTGAATTGTCTCGTAATTCACAAATTTTCGCCATCTTAGGGGGATAGATAACGGTTGTAACCCGGTAAATGATGGCTCAATTGTAAGAAATCGTGCTCTTGCAGACCATGGGGTCTAAAATCGGAATGATGGGATGCAAAGGGGCGACAGATGCTCAAGCGGATTTGGCAGTGGCTTAAGGGGTTGTTTCGACGTCTGTTTGGCGGTGGAACCTCATCCCAATCCTCGTCTTACCGAAATCGAATTCATTCATCTTCCTCCGGTTCTCATGAGGGAATCCGGGAGCAACAAGCGCTACCCCCACTCGCAGATTCAGATTACGAGTATCTGTTTCGGCAACTACTCGAAGGCGTGGGGCATGGTTGGGATCAGCAACGGGTTTCGCGCTGGTTTGAGGGACTCCAAGGGCGCATCACCGAAGCGGACTGGGTTGCGTGGCTGCGCCGTTTTGGGGAACGAGTGTTGGCGTCAGCCGCACCCAACGATGAGTTAGCAATGCGACTCGTGCATTTGGCGGATCAAGTGAACTCTATCCCCTCTTTACATGAACTGGGAAATGTTGCCTATCAGATAGGCAGCCAACTGCTAAACAGGAATACCAACGGAGCGATTTGGGAGTATGAGGGGCCAGATGGGTTGATGACACAGCCTTTTCCTGATGTAGCCTCCTTGGAGCCAGAAGGTGAACAAACCGATGAGGATACCTCAGGCACTGAAACCATCACGCTGGATGAGTTGTTAGTTAGGTTGCAACAAGACCCCAACCTCCTGCAAGTTGTTGCTCAACAATTGGGAATCGAAACCAATGAGCCACAAGTGATTATTGAGGAACTCCTAAATCAATTTAGTGCAGCCGCTCAGCCTGCGAACGATGAGGCAGAAGCTTAGTACATATCTTGCAGAAGTTTGTGACCCGCTCTGAGAAAAGTGGGGGTGGGGAAGGGAGAACTCTTTTTTGTCCCCATTACCCATTCCCTAAAATCAATTAGAGTTAAGTCGCTTGGAGATCTGGCTAGCCAGTCCGCTCAAGAGTGCGCCTGCCATCAATAGACCGATCGCGGGAGTAAATACAGGCTCCCACAGGCGATACCACAGATCAAGCCCTAAGGGAACACCAAGCGATCGCCCAACAACGGCGATCGCTAGCCAAAAAAAGCTCAACAAGACCAGAAAAACATCTAGCATTAAAAATTGGTTGAGCCAACGGACGAGTCGGTCTTTCATTCGGTTATTTTCACTGAGAGAACTCACTCTTGTTCGTCATAAATTGTGAGAGTTTCAGGTCGATCTTGCAAGATGGCAACCTCAATTCCCTGCGCTCCCTCCTGTTCGAGGTCTTCTAGGTAGCCGCTTTGATTCTGTTTCGCTTCGCTGGAACTCTCAAATGGCCCAAAAAAGTACGTGCAATGTGGTGTTTCCGTAACAATTTTCACCCACCAAGCCATGCCGTTATCGGTACTCTCGGAGAATTCCTCCGGAGTCGGTGTTGGTAAAGCCACGTTCAAGGAGCTAGTAGCCGTCGTCGTCTGTCGCTTGGGCAGTTGCAGCCACAGGCAAATGAGGGCGAAAAATAAAAAGAAAAAGAAAACTCCGAGCATTTTTATAATCTTGCGTTGTGTCCGTGGACTGAGTCACTCAGCGTCAAGGGTTTTAATGCAAGACAAGTCACTGCTCACAAAATTTTGCACATCGCTTTCCTGTTGTCAAGCCCAATCAGACTACCAAGACAACGTCGGTTCAAGGAGGGGTCAGTGGCAATGATAATGAATTCTAGGAATCTCTCACCACTGACATCCTAATCCTAGAGGCACGCTCCAACTTCGGGGAGCCACAGTACAAGGAGTCGAGTGTTGATGTATAACTCACTCTTGAATTGAATTATGGCTAAATTCTGCCTGAAACTTCATGGTGCCGCCACCTTAGCCTTGCTGACCTTGACCACGGGCTGTTCCCCCTTCTCACAACCTGAGACTCTCCCCCACAAGACCTCCTCATCAACACGTCAGTCCACTACACGCTCCATTGTGTCCCAAGACTCTCCCTCAAACTGCCTCCGCATCGATCCCTTCACCAAGGGAATTGACAAAGCGATGAGGGCGGCGACATTATCACAATCGGCTAAATCTAAACAAGATTGGGATTTAGTCGGATCAAGCTGGGTACAAGCGATCGGGGCAATGCAAGCTGTTTCCCCAGAAAGTCCCAAACGTGCTTTTGCACAGAAAAAAGTCGCTGAGTATCTCGAATACCTGGATATGGCTATCCAAAAAGCATCAACCGCTACTTCCTCACTGCCCTTTACAAGTTTTGATAACCCAATCTTTGACGAGCAACTACTGCTGTATCTCTCCTATATTTCCGCTGTGGGTCAGCCCGATGTGTTGATTGTCGGGAGTTCCCGTGCTTTAGTAGGCATCGATCCTCAGCAGTTGCAGCAAGCATTAGCCGCTCAAGGGAAAGGCAATCTCAAAGTCTTTAACTTTGGCGTCAATGGTGGAACCGCCCAAATTGTTGATTTTCAGTTGCGGCAACTTTTAAAGAGCGAACAACTGCCACGCTTAATTCTCTGGGCGGATGGGGTACGTGCGTTTAACAGTGGGCGACCCGACCGAACCTATAACAGCATGGTGGCATCTGCTGGATATCAGCGCTTGATGGCAGGTGAGCGCCCTACACTGCCTCAAAACGGCTCTGAAACCACTGAAACCTGTGAAGACTTACCAGGGACTTCCCTGTCAAGAATCAGTCCACAGCGGCTCAAGCCGGCAAGCCGCTCAGCGATCGCGGTGGCGACTTCGGGGCCGTGGTGGATGGCCGGAGTACCCTTGGAGGCGACGAGGCATTCCGTCCCCGCCCCAGATGAACAGCTACTCTTAACTGAGCTAGATGAGATCACAGCACCTTCTCGGCTGGCGATGGCTCGAAACATCACAGGCTACAGTAGCTGGGCGATTAAAGCCAATGGTTTCCTCCCCCTGGATATCCGTTTTGAGCCTAGTAGCTATTATCAGAAAAAGCCACGAGTCTCTGGTCGGTACGATGCGGATTATCAGCCCTTCAATTTAGCCGGCCAGCAAGCCACTGCACTCAATTCAGTCAAAGCGATGGCCAAGCAGCAACAGATGCCCTTGGTTTTCGTCAACTTGCCCCTCAATCAAGATTACTTAGATTCAGTGCGCCGACTGCGAGAACAGCAATTTCAGCAGATGATGCAGAAGCAAGCGGGTGATGGATTGGTTTTTATCGACATGGGGAGGGAGTGGCCCAACCGCAACGAGTATTTTTCCGACCCCAGCCATCTGAACCGCTATGGAGCCGCCGCAGTGGCGAACCAGTTGGCGAATAATCCTCAAATTCCTTGGCCTCAACCTCGCTCTTGAAAATCATCCTAGGTTCCAGGAGAATCCGCTGTGGCTTTAGGAGCCGCAGGAGCATTGCCTGGAGAGGCAGGCTGATTGCTAGGAGAGGCAGAAGGCGGACTCGCCGGGGATTGTTTGCCATTGGGTGATTCTTGACCAGGCGAAGCACTCTTGGGTTCTGTCGCCTCTTTGGCTAGTTGAGCGACTTGATCTTTGTACTTCGGTGGTGCTAAGGAAGCAGCGGTTGTAAACAGGGGTTTGGCCTCGGCGACTTTACCCTGTTCCTTGAGAATCAAGGCTTTGGCGAGTGTGGGTCGAAAATCCTGTTTGTTGGTCTTGATCGCTTCATCATAAATGGTGATCGCTTCTGTGTAGCGTTTCTCATTGGCGTAAACCAAACCCAACAATAGCTGCACCGAGATCACATCCACAGTGCCCGGTTTCATATCATTAATCGGCGTTGCTGTTTTGAGGGTATCTTGGAGCAGACCAATAGCGGCTTCTGGGCGCTTTTGTTGGACGTAGAGACCCACCAGACCTTCCAGGGCATCCAAATTCCCCGGCTTCGAGACTAAGGTCGAGCGATAGGTTTGAGCGGCTCCTTCCTTGTCACCGAGCTGCTGCTTTGCCTGAGCCAGTAAGACGGCGTATTCAGATTGGTCAGGATTCAGCTTTGCCATCTGTTCTAGGGGAGGAATAGCCCCTTGAATATCTCCTAGCTTCAGCCGTGTCTCTAGAAGACCCCGCAAGGCGGATGAATTCTGGGGCTCTCGCTGCACCACCAGTTCGTAACCTCTGGCCTGAGCTTCTAGCTCAGCTTGCTTTTGCGCCGGAATGGTCGGCGTCGAAGCGGTGGTGGCTTCCGTTGACGGTGAATTATCCGATAGGACGATGCCCAGCAAAGGAATCATCGAAATACCAACAAAAGCCAGTATCGCCAGCACCAAGACTAGATTTACCCAGGGACTCCGCTTTTGAGACACAACACTTCCTCGAACTCTAATGACATTATTAAACTACTTGAGACCATTGTGAGATTTTCCAGTACCCAAAACCTGAACCATGCCAGAATTAGGGACAGCATTAAGCTAGATTTGATCAGGTGCAAGCTTGTCCGATTAAAGATTCCATAAACTTTGCGGATATACCAGTCTTTCCACTGCATTTTGTACAATGGGCAGACTGATATTTAGCGCCTTCACACTCTCCAGCTTCTTGAAAACCACAAATCTAAGGGCAATGTCCTTAGGCAAGGTATCAAGCCGCTTGATGATGATGAAAAAAACAACGCTTTTGACGTTAGCCCAACTCCCATAAGGGAATGTGTCTCCGCCGCTAGGAGGTTATATGAGTCCTTCTGTGAATCGGTCTTCCGACTCACCCAAGTCTTCTGGTACTCAGTTACCAGAGACATCCAGTGTACCAAGTCAGGCCCCAACAACGCCAACTGGCGATGCTTCAAACGTTACTACCTCAGCTCAAGAAGCTGATTCGACCGGAATCATGTCATCAGACGTCCAGCGACAGCAACCGATTCCCCCGCCCAGTGAACCAATGCAGTACCGAGCTATCGGACTGATTCGGGGACAATATATGCCTTCCGCCGAACAATTGACGCGGGGGACATTACTGGCGGCCGATGGAACATTGATCGATGCAGTGTTACTGGGTCGCGTAATGAGCTTGGTGAAAAATCACTTAAGCTTAGACCAATCTCACCTTTGGGTGGTTTATCCCCGCTCAAGACAAGAGGACGGAAACTTGCACGTCCAAATTGTTGGTGTCTGGGAACCCGAAAAACTGCAAAAAACGCCATCCCCATCCCCTACTTCAGAGGAAGCGCCCGAACAACCAGAAGAACCAGAAGAACCCGAAAAACCCGAAGGAGAGACGCCTCCAGAGCCGTCTGAACCAGAGGTTTCATCTATTGTCCAAAATGGGTATTTTTCCATTCGCGGTGAAGTTATTTACCACTCGCGAGAGGAGGAACAAGTCATTGTAAAAATCAAACAGTCTCCGCGTAAAGAAGCGGACAAGACTAAGTTTTTCAAGTTAAAGCTCAAAGGTCTCCTGGGAGACCGAGTCGTTGGTCGCTTTTGGGATTTACATATCCAGCTAGAGGGTAATACTCTCGGAATTCAAGAGGCCAATGATATTGGTCTGTTGCCGGCGAAGAAGTATCCCAAAAAGAAACCTTTCAACAAAAGGAGACCGGGGACAGGTGGGAAAAAATATGGTTCCAACCAGCGTCCCATGCGTAAAGGTGAACGACCACCTACAGCAACAGGCACGCCGACAGGCACGCCGACAGGCACACCACCCAAACGCCGAGAACCAGTACCTAAACCCGTCAAACGGAATGAAAAGTCGGGAGGAGGGAACACCGCGGGCAATCCTTCTAGCTAAGGATTAGCAAGGGATGATTGGAGACTGGGGACGATTCTTGCCGCTCCCCAGTTGCCCATAACACCCAATTTAGAAATTTTTTAACAAAAAAATCATCAATTTCACTCAAAGCTTTCCACAAACACGAGGGGAGGCTCATCAAGAGGTGTACAAATCTTGAGGTAAAAAGGATCGGTTCATCGGAATGGAGGCTACGGGTTCAGTCAGCGTAAAGTCACCCTGGAGAATCCACTGCTTTAATTCCACCGCAACTTGCCGCGAACGAAAGATACTCGCCAGAGGCGCGACCTTGACAGATTTGCCATCAACGGTGATGCGACCTGTCTTGAGTTGGGCATAGCTGACTAAACCAAAGGTAGGACGGACGCGCCGGGGGATGGAGAAATCTACCACCGGTGCAACAACATCCTGATCTTGGACAGCACAGCCATTGACCACCTCCTCGTTCAATACCGGGAGTGGCACACCCACACCCAGCATCAGAGACGGGCCATAATTTTTGAAGTAACAACCCCGTACCCACTTGGGACTCATTTGCTTGGCATCCCCGATCAAAGCTAATGTCGCGGATGGGCCGATGGGTGTTCGATTGGGAAGGCGTTTTTGTAAGGGAAAGTGTTGGGTACCTTCCCAGGCGATGTAACCAATGCCACCACCGAGGAAAATTTGGGTGCCGATACCAATGAGTTTGAGCTCGGGGTCATTCAGCAGGGGGGAAATTGCTCCAGGGTTGGAGTAAACGGCATTGGCGAGTCGCGGTTGTAAGGGACCGAGGTAGGTGAACAGTGGGCGATCGCCTCCATTGACCCCAACAATAAAATTTTGATAGAGATTGCGAGGATTAAATAGATAAAATTGATTAATCGTCTCGCGGGTAATCGTTGTCTCAAAAGACGCCCTGGGATAGCAGTCTGTCACCTGTCCCATCGCGCGCAAATGTACAGGTTTATCCGCAATCAAGTCTTCTATCACATGACCGCCGCCTCGTTCTCTCAATTCCTCGACATCAGGCACCTCTCCCGTATCGATATAATCTACCCCTTGAGTGGCTCCCAAATACAAATCCACTGCCCCAAACCCAGCATAGGCGGGAATACCATCCAACCAACACTTGCGAATTTTCATGGGTGGGTCTGTGTGACCCAAATTAATAATGGCACCTGAAGACTCCATTGGCTCAAACGTGCCAGTAGTTACAACATCTACTTCCTTGGCCGTCTGAGTGACACCAACCTCTGCCACCCTGGCTTTAAGTTCCTCTATTGTCCATACCACCGCACATCGGCGACGAATTTTGTCATTAATTTCAGCAAGGGTTCGCATTGTTGGTTAATGGCTCAGACTGGACTATTCCCTAGTTTCTAGCATTTGACCACAATCTGAGCAGTAGACTTTTGTCAAAAGTCGAAACTAGATATGTCTCGCAACTCGTGGTATAACCTAAAACAAGTTTATTTAACATTAATTCATTACTTTCGATATAAGTACCTGGACTTCAGAAGCCCTTAATCTAGCGGATGGAAATTACTTCTCTGCACAATATGAAAAGGGCGCTCGTTTTTGAGGGAATTTTAGAGATCGCCTTTTTCTTTTTACCATTACACAACAGGTGGCGAAGAATTCAGGGATAGGGCGGAAACGAACAAATGCATTGGGTTCATACTCTCACTGTCAAGGACTCTTTCACCTATTTCCTGTGGCCTGTATCTGCCATTACCAAATGATTTAATATCAATCTCTCTTTTTAGGTAGAAAGCCCAAAAAATGGTAAAAGTTAAGTTGATTATTACTTCCTATAGAGCTGGGATTCATCTTTGCATTGAGCACAAATCACCCAATAAATCGGTAACTGATTATCGCCAGAAGCTCAGATTGCTGAATCTAGAGCCACTTCCAACTCGAATATCAAATTGATGGGGTTGATTCATGCTTAGAAACCTCCTATTAAGAGAGATAGTGTTGCCAAGGATAGTTTGCTCAACAGTGCATGAATTGATTGAGATAATGAAGAATTCACTAATTCGGTGAAAATAAAATTATCTGATTCCACATCAATGAAAAGTAAAGATTTAAAGCAATTTGTTCTTTGAGCGAGAAATGAGTTACCAAGTAAGATGAGTATTAATTTGGGAATTAAGTAATATTAACCTCATATTCGCCAGTTTTGTCTATTAGGTTGACCTCCAATTTGATGCTGAAAGCATGTTTATTTAATGACAAGTCGTTGCTAGTTCCCGCTTGACTATCCACCTGAATTAGCGTTCATGGAGGACGTTAGGAAATTACATAGCAATAAACAAATTTCCCAAATTTAGCCAGGACTTGGCTCAAGATCCGACAACACGTCGAATCTGGTACGGGATTGCCCAAGCTCACGATTTTGAAAGTCATGATGGCATGACAGAGGAAAATCTTTATCAAAAGATTTTTGCCTCTCACTTTGGTCATCTAGCCATCATTTTTTTGTGGACTTCTGGCCTTCTGTTCCACGTCGCGTGGCAAGGTAACTTTGAAGTGTGAATTAAAGATCCACTCAATATCCGTCCTATCGCCCATGCGATTTGGGACCCCCAATTTGGTGCACCGGCTGTTGATGCTTTCACCCAAGCAGGCGCAACCTATCCAGTGAACATTGCATACTCCGGTGTTTATCACTGGTGGTACACCATTGGTATGCGGACGAATAACGACCTGTATCAAGGTGCCGTGTTCCTGTTGCTGCTATCTGCGGTTTTCTTGTTTGCCGGTTGGCTACACCTGCAACCTCGGTTCCGCCCCAGTTTGGCTTGGTTTAAGAGCGCTGAATCTCGACTAAACCATCACCTAGCCGGGTTGTTTGGGGTTAGTTCTCTAGCCTGGACGGGTCACTTGGTTCACGTTGCTATCCCCGAATCTCGTGGACAGCATGTGGGTTGGAATAACTTTCTGACGACCATGCCGCACCCAGAGGGATTGAGACCATTCTTCACCGGCAACTGGGGTGCCTATGGCCAGAACCCGGATACGGCTGAGCATATTTTTGGCACATCTCAAGGTGCTGGAACCGCAATTCTCACCTTTTTGGGTGGCTTCCATCCTCAGACTCAGTCCTTGTGGCTGACGGATATGGCTCACCACCATTTAGCGATCGCAGTCATCTTTATCATTGCCGGTCACATGTACCGGACGAACTTTGGGATTGGTCACAGTATCAAAGACAGCGGGTACTCAATCACAAAGAGGCGATTATATCGCACTTATCTTGGGTTTCTCTGTTCCTCGGCTTCCACACCTTGGGGCTTTACGTCCACAACGATGTGGTAGTTGCCTTTGGAACTCCTGAGAAGCAAATCTTGATTGAGCCAGTATTTGCTCAGTTCATCCAGGCATCTCACGGTAAGTTGCTCTATGGAATGGACGTTCTGTTATCGAATCCTGACAGTATTGCTAATACAGCATGGCCGAACTACGGCAACGTTTGGTTACCCGGCTGGCTGGATGCGATTAACAGTGGGACAAACTCTCTGTTCTTAACCATTGGCCCTGGCGATTTTCTGGTACACCACGCGATCGCACTCGGTCTGCACGTCACCACGCTGATTTGTGTCAAGGGTGCGTTGGATGCTCGTGGGACTAAGCTGATGCCGGATCAGAAAGACTTCGGCTTTACCTTCCCCTGCGATGGCCCAGGTCGGGGCGGCACCTGCCAAACTTCAGGTTGGGAACAGTCCTTCTACCTCGCCATCTTCTGGATGCTCAACACCATTGGTTGGGTCACCTTCTACTGGCACTGGAAGCATCTGGGTATCTGGCAAGGCAACGTGGCTCAGTTCAATGAGTCTTCGACTTACATCATGGGCTGGCTACGGGACTACCTTTGGCTGTACTCGGCTCAGGTCATTAACGGCTACAATCCTTACGGCACAACGAATTTGTCTGTTTGGGGCTGGATGTTCCTGTTCGGTCACCTGGTTTGGGCAACCAGTTTCATGCTTTAAAAAAATAAAAGCCCCAGACATTAAGAGCCTGGGGCTTTTTTTCGGTAGGAGGTAAATCACTCAGTGAAGCAATCTGGCGTCTGATACCTAATCCGGCTTCTAGATCCCTGGATTAAGCGTCTAAACAATCACTTCCCCATCCTCCCCCTTAGCCCGACCCCCTCTCCCTGTTTTGGGGAATAAGGGGGTTATCGAAACAGATTGGGTATGACCGCCTGATAGGCATTCAACAGTTAAGTCAAAACTCTATCGATAGGACTGTACCAGTAATTTTAAAATGGCTATCTTTACCGCAAACAGCCCATTTTTTCGCAGACTTATGGGTTGTTTGTCAAGCTCATAGGCATGAACACTGTTAACTCAAACCTGATCTACGGACTGCACCAATAATTTAGCAATGGTTATCTTTGTAGCAAATGGACTACTTCTGAAAGACTCCTAGCTCCTAGTTCTCAGCCTCTAGCCTTGTTCGTTAAGACTATACCTGCTGAGCCAACAAATGAGGTTGTGCCGAAGTCACATCAAAAATGACTTCGTAAGATGCTGTAGGATTTTTGGAGCGGAGAATTTGTAGATGGGATTCAGCGTCACCCCGACGATGAAAGCGCACAATCAGGCGTGATTGCTGGTTAGGTAGTTGCCGGACGATACACCACGGATTTACATGGTTTTTGTAGGTCATGAGATTCTCCTAGTCAGTAGATGCAATTGAGTACGCTCTTGACAAGCGCGTTGACATTAACTCAGCGGCAAAATGAGGAGGAATCACTTGCCGCTTAATAATATTAATAGAGAATCTAAAAAGCCCCGTGGAGGTACAGACCCCTAATCACAATTTAATTTTGGGATTTGGGATGGGCGAATTTAGAAAGTATTGATAGTAGGTAATTTTACCAGGTCAAATATGGCAAACCTAAACCCAACAAATGAGATAAAAAGGTAGCCCAGAGATCGCGTGAGTCAAAGAGGCTTGTTCTAGCCAAGTTCGACTCTATTAAGGATGTGTGCAGGAATCGATTAAAGCAATACAGGTGTGCTTTGAGATATTGATGAGGCGGCTGGAAAAATTGGCAAGGGATTCGCCACAGATAGTTGTACCCGCGTTCCCACTGGCAACAGAGTACTCAGTGTTGTGCGAGCATGGAGTTGTTTTCCTGAGGGAGTTTCTAAACAGTAACGATACTCACGACCGAGAAAGTGGCGATCGCGAATCACTACCTTGGCCTCGTCATCAACCTTAAGAATGAGATTTTCTTCGCGCAACATTAACTCGCCCACGTCGAGAACAGAGGATTGAGTTTCGCCTGTGGGGTTGAGTTTGGAGTCCACCATCCTCATTTCAAAAGACCCGACTTCAGTTTCCCATAAGTGTTCTCGGCGTCGAGCGGGGAGAAAATTGGACTGAGTGACAAATTCTGCCACAAAGCGAGAGGCGGGATGAGTATAAATTTCCTCTGGTGTTCCCAATTGCTCTAAGTGTCCACCACGCATCACACCGACCTTGTCGGAAATGGAAAGAGCTTCTTCTTGGTCGTGGGTGACGAAAATCGCAGAGGTTCCCGTTTCCTTGAGAATCGATCGCACTTCTTGGCGCAACCGCAGACGCACTTGGACATCCAGATTGCTCAAAGGTTCATCCAACAAAATTAAAGCCGGTCTTGGTGCTAAGGCACGGGCGAGAGCCACTCGTTGCTGCTGACCTCCTGAGAGTTCGTGGGGGTAGCGTTGTTCGAGTCCTGATAATCCCACCAGGGCGATCGCTTCTTTGACTTTTTCTTTGAACCCATGCACCTTGCTCCGAGCTCGGCTCTTTTTCAAACCAAAGGCGACATTGTCCGCCACACTGAGGTGAGGAAACAGAGCATAGTCCTGAAACACCATACCCGTGTCCCTTTGTTCTGGCGGTACCCAATAACCGCCACCCGCCACCGGACGTCCTGCTAATTCCACGATGCCCGATTGGGGTTGCTCAAACCCTGCGACAATTCGCAACAGTGTCGTTTTGCCACAGCCAGATGGCCCCAGTAACCCTAATAAATCTCCTTGCTGTAGCGTCAATGTGACATTAGCTACGGCTGGGTAAGAGGAATGCTCAAACTGCTTGGTGATGCCCTCTAAATGTAGAATCGCTGAGTTCGTCATTGAAGTCTTTGAGTTTCGAGAGTTTTGGAGTCCTGGATCGGGGAGTTGGGTTAGTCTATCCCAGATTTCAGTCGCCGAATAGACCCGATGTTAGTTCCGAATTTGCCAGCAACGTTCCAGCCAACAGGCTAGTTCCGGGCGTGAAACGGTTAACTGCCTGACCACACTCCAGAGTTGAATGGCTGCCGTAACATCCTTGATTTGATAGCGCAAAGGCTGGTTAGTGGCACATTCACAAGGAATGGCTAACTCTTGTAAGCGCGTGTACACTTGCCAGCGATCGCCCCAGCTAATCTCAATGTCTTGCTTGGTCTCTATTTTGGAACTCGATCGATTCATGGGTTTCCAAAGATGCGATAATTTATCATTAGTGCTTTCCCAGAAAGCTTCAGTGCTTTCGGGAGACTTGAACAATAAAGGGGTGTCTCAAATCTTTTACCAGACTAAACTACATATAAAACAAATGCCAAGAATTCTCAACTAACTCGCTAAAATTAACGAGAGTCAATCCTAAATAGCTCAGAAAACCAGCAAGCCAGCATACTGATGTATGACTGGTAAGGTATTGATTTGGTGAAATTTCTGAATTAGGCGTGTTAGACTTTATCATTGCCAATAAAACCTGCCTAATGATAGGAGAACACGACCATGGCAGAAACTCAGGGTATATTACGCACCTTTGGCGAAGTCTACGATAATCCAGTCTTGTTAGAGCGGAATGTCACTGCACCGATTTGTGAAGGACTGAACATTGCTTTGGCAAGTTTTCAAGCGCTCTACCTGCAATACCAGAAACATCACTTTGTGGTGGAAGGTGCTGAATTTTACATGCTGCACCAGTTCTTTAATGAGAGCTACGATGACGTGCAGGAGCACGTCCATGATATTGGAGAGCGCTTAGATGGACTGGGCGGTGTTCCGGCAGCTAGCTTCGCGGCACTGGCGCAATTGTGTTGCTTTACGCCAGAAGCGGATGGAGTCTTTTCGTGCCGCGAGATGGTAGAACACGATCTAGCCGCAGAACAAGCCTTGATTCAACTAATTCGGCGTCAGGCAGGACAAGCAGAAAGTTTGGGCGATCGCGGTACCCGCTATCTGTACGAACAAATCCTGCTGAAAACCGAGGAAAGAGCTTACCATTTGGCTCACTTCCTCGCTCCTGACAGCTTAACGCTGGGGTTTGTCTCCGGTTCACAAAACTAGCACTTCAAGTGTGAATTGAACTCTGCCTAAAGATTGAAGTTTTTAACGTTACCCAGGTTTTTGTCAGAGCGGGTTTACCTGTACAACGCGGAGCTTGATCAAAGATTTAGCCAAGGATTTTGAAACGAGCAAACAGAACCATCAAAACCCGTCCTGACTGAATGCCATCATCGGCGAACATAAAATTCACCCCTCAATCATTAAAACCCGCCTTCACCGATACGACGTTAGGGCAAAGTCGAAAGTGAAGGGGGGTTTTATTTTTAAGCGATCGCCTAACCTCCTCGCTCCCCCCCTTCTTTCGCAAGTACTCACAAACCTCTGCCAGAATGCACTAGTGCAGCAACTTCTTTGCCAAGACATCCCTGTCATCTTCACTCAATCTGTCCCAATCCAGTCCCCGCTTAGCGCTCAAGGCTCGCAGTTGTTGTTCTTCCTGCTTTGACTTATCATCTTCAGCTCGCGTCCCTGTTTCGTGATGGAGAGCATCCAAGACTGCGAATTTATCCTTCTTCGGCAGTTGCTTGACCAAATCAATCACTTGGCTAACTGTCAATTCTAGTTTCGGCATAGTTATAACCTCGGCAACTTATTAAATCGACATCTTAAGCCCACAGTGCTGATGAAATTAGAAGGCTTTGTGGGCAACACAGAAAAGCAAACGTCTACGACGAACAAGGAAAGAGCGCACTGAATCGTTTCTATTCAACAGGCACGAATGGCCTTTATTTCAATTCAGCCACTTAGACTATCACAAGCGCGATGGCGAAGTATTCCCCTAGGGTAGATAACTACTGTTCCCTTGTTCAAATGAGATAGGGTATCTTACCTCCAGTAGGGTTGCCAAAGCGGTGGTAGAGGATGACGTTTGATCATTTTAAATGGCACTATTTTTTCAGAGGTAATAGAGCTAAACCTCTGATTCTTTTTTTGCATGGATTTATGGGTGACAGCAATGAATTTAATCAAGTTATTTCCTTATTGTCTGACCAATTTTGTTATCTAAGCGTTGACCTTCCCGGTCATGGAAGAACTAGGGTGATGGGAGGGGAAGAGTGCTACACGATGTCAAACACCGCCCATGCCTTGATTAACTTGCTAGACCAGTTAAATGTGCAAAATTGCTTTTTAGTCGGCTATTCGATGGGGGGTCGATTGGCTTTATACCTAACTCTTCATTTTTCACAACGTTTCTCTAGGATTGTGCTTGAATCTACATCTCCGGGTCTGAAAACCCAAGGGGATCGATTAGAACGAATCCAACGTGATTTTGAGCTAGCGAATAAATTGGAAAAAAGTAATTTTTCAAGATTTTTAGCCAATTGGTATAGCCAGCCGCTTTTCGCTTCTTTAAAAAATCATCCAGATTTTGATTCTTTAAAACAAACCCGATTACAAAATAATCAGTTTGAATTAGCTAAATCACTGCGTAATCTAGGTACTGGATGTCAGCCTTCTTTATGGGAGAAACTCCAAAATAACAAAAATTATCTGCTCTTGCTAGTTGGTGAATATGACACCAAATTTATAACCATCAACTCTGAAATGATTAGATTGTGCCCATTCGCACAGCTAGAAATTGTTAGTAATTGTGGTCATAATATCCACTTTGAAGACCCGAAAACATTTGTTGAGAATGTTCAGTCATTCTTAATATAATGTAATGTATTTAGCCTAAATTAACACAAAGTACTTTGTCTTGCTCTTGGCGATCGCACTCTTTGGTTGTGGTAGCGATCAGGCGATCGCTGCTTCTAAACTGGGAGGGTTAGGACAATCTGTCTGTGGGTTGTTGATTTTTTACGCTGTTAATAAATACTTATGAACGCTGCAAAAAAACTCTTTTTTTTCTTTTTTACTCTGATCAGTAGTCTTTTGATTGCCCCAACCTTCACCCCTCCATCTTCTTATCAGCCCATTGAAGTCATAGACGGTGCAGCTTTGTATAAACAAGAACTAACTGACGGCAACGAAGCCTATCTGCAAGTTATTAACCTGCACAAAATGCAAATAGACCAACTGATTGGAGAGGTAGATAATATGGGTCTACGACAGGGGAAATACTATCAAGGAGAAGGTGAGCATTACAGCCCTTTCTTTCAAAGGAAGCTGTTTGAGGAAGTGACCAACGAATATAAACAACTGTACAGTGACGCAGTTTTTTCCATCATCAATTGTTCTTTTTTTGAGCAATACAAATCCAGTACACAGCTTTCCTTCCCGATTAAACTTAATGGCAAAGTCATCAGTGCTGGAAATAGCCCCTATGGACCTATCAGCCAACCCAGGGATGCGTTTTATAGTAAAGTCCGCCTGAAGGCTTTGGTCTGGGATGACAAGCAAGCGTACATTACGGATTACGACCCGACTACGGGTGCGCCTCTGAACGAAAGGGGTGTTCAAAATGCGCTCGTTACTTACAAATACAGCGACCATCCGGCTAAAGTATTAGCCCAAAATCAACGAAATAGGTATCATGTCATCGGTACACTCAATTTTGATGGTATTAAAGGCGACGAACTGCTGTTAATCGTGACAGTGAACAAAGCAACACTGGACGAAGCCGCCGATTTATTACGTCAATTAGGCGTCAAAGGGGATATCATAACCGTTGACGGCGGCACCTCTACTTACCTGTTCAATTCCCGGATGGGGAATATTATGCTACCTCAATCGGCTAATCCCAAAGATAGTCCTTCCTTCCGCAACCTGCCACATTATCTAGGATTTCGCAAGAGAGGCAAACAGCAGGTTTCGCCACACATCTTTGTCAATCAACCTGCTGGTAAGGTACTCCTTGAGGAGAATCAGCCTTATCTCATATTGTGGAGGGACAATCTCGACGGCGAGGTGACGATTGAGTTGTACGAAAGGAACAAACTGATTCAAGTCATCTCTCCCCGTACTGCCAGCGATGGGGTTTATGAGTGGATACCAGATAGACCCGTGAAAGAGGGCTATTCTATTCGTATTTCTAGCTTAAAAAACCAGAAGATTTTCGATACGTTGCAATTACAATGAAGACTTGCTCATTAAAGTATTTCGGGATAATACCAAGTTCATAAAATAGTGCTAAACATTGACCCCCCAACCTCCTCATCCTCACCTTCGGCTCCGGTCGCTCGGCTTAGTAAGGGGGGAGTCAGAACAACATCATGTAGCAAGTATTTAGGAAGTTAGTAGAAGTGCGTTTTAGAGACACTCGATAAATATGATTGGGTTTACCTCTATGCCCTCTGTGCCCTCTGTGGTTTATAAAAAAACTATGTCCCATCCCATCCTCGATGTTCGTCATCTATCCATCGAGTTTCCCACCCAAAAAAAGCGAGTACCCGCCGTCCAAAATGTCTCTTTCACCCTTACCGCCGGAGAAACCTTAGGAATTGTCGGTGAGTCAGGTTCCGGGAAATCCGTAACATCGCTAGCCGTTATTGGACTGTTATCCCCCACCGCTAAAGTGACTGGGGAAATTTTATTTCATAACCCCAATACGGCGAATACCAATCCCATCAATCTATTAGCACTTCCGACTCACCAAAGACGGATTTATCGGGGTGGGTTAATTTCGATGGTGTTTCAAGAACCCCTGACTTCCCTAAACCCGGTTTACACCTGTGGCGAACAGGTGGTGGAAGCGATTTTGTTACATCATCAGGTTTCTCGCAAGGATGCTTATCGAAGAGCGATCGCACTTTTTGATGAAGTCAAATTACCCGACGCCAGAGGCATGATGAACCGCTATCCTCACCAACTTTCAGGGGGTCAACAGCAACGGGTGATGATTGCGATCGCATTAAGTGGCAACCCCGCCATCCTAATTGCCGATGAACCCACAACCGCGTTAGATGTCACCATTCAGGCGACGATTTTACAATTGCTGCGAGAACTGCGCGACGCTAGAGGCATGTCCATTCTCTTCATTACCCACGACATGGGAGTCATTGCAGAAATTGCTGATCGTGTGGTGGTTATGTATCGGGGTCAGGCGGTAGAAACAGCCAGCGTTTATCACCTATTTGCTAATCCTCAACACCCCTACACTCAAGGATTACTCAACTGTCGTCCTCGCCCGGAAAAGCAGTTAAAACGCTTGCCAACGGTGAGTGATTTTATGGAAGTTACAACGAATGCGGAGGGTGAAATTGAAATTCGCGCTAAAACCCATAGTTTAGAAGAAAGAAACTTGTTGTTAGCTGAAGTCAGTGATGGGGAGGTTAAAAACCGCTATCAGAATTTGCAACAACAGCAACCTTTACTCTCTGTGCGTCACTTAACGAAAGAATTTTCAGTCGGAACGAATTTCTTTGGCAAGAAAACAGGATTCAAAGCCGTTGATGATGTTAGTTTTGAGGTCTATCCAGGTGAAACATTAGGCTTAGTGGGAGAATCGGGTTGCGGCAAAACGACCTTGAGTCGCTGCCTTTTACGCTTGATTGAACCCACTTCCGGCGAGATTATTTTTGATGGTGATTCGGTTCTAGAACTGGATGCTAAAACACTGCGCCGCCTGCGCCGCTATATGCAAATTGTCTTCCAAAATCCCTATGGTTCCTTAGATGCAAGGCAGAGTATTGGCAAAGCTTTGATGGAACCGATGGAAATTCATCGCCTCGGTCATTCGCAACAGGAACGCCGACAAAAAGCGCTCAACTTGTTAGAACGGGTTGGACTGGATGGCAGCGCTTTCAATCGAATGCCCCATGAATTTTCTGGGGGTCAAAGACAGCGAATTTGTATTGCGCGAACCTTAGCTTGTGAACCGCGATTTATTGTTTGTGATGAGTCAGTTTCAGCCCTGGATGTCTCAGTTCAAGCACAGGTACTCAATCTCCTGAAAGATTTGCAACAAGATTTTGGCTTGACTTACATCTTTATTTCCCACGATTTGAGTGTGGTCAAGTTTGTCAGCGATCGCATTATGGTGATGAATCAAGGGCGGATTGAAGAAATTGGCACGGCTGATTCTATTTACAACAACCCCCAACGAGACTATACACGTCAGCTTATTGCAGCAATTCCTGATAGCAATCTAGAAGATATTCAAGCTAGACAATTGCGTTGAGCGATTGAGATATAGTCTTGTTCAACAGTTGGAAGAGCTTTCGATTTAGACGAGGGCTGAGAGCATCAATCAGCCTTCAGATTGGGGCAAAGCGCTCATTTCCTCTAGGTTTAACACTTGCGCTAACTCGTCAGGATTCATCAGTTCTCGTTCCAGAACAATTTGCCGCAAAGATTTGCCGGTTTCTAGAGATTCCTTAGCTACAGCCGCCGCGTTGAGATAACCGATATGAGGATTTAAGGCAGTAACGAGGGCGAGGCTACCTTCTGCATAGGCTAAACAGCGATCGCGATTCACCTGGATTCCCTCAATTCCCCGTTTCGTCAAAGCCGAGAGGGTGTTCCCCAAAATTTCGATGCTGTGAATCAGGTTGTAAGCAATCAGCGGCATCATCACATTCAGTTCTAATTGTCCCGCTTGAGCCGCCAGCGCGATCGCACTATCGTAGCCCATCACCTGAAAGCAAACCATTGAGGTCATTTCTGCCATCACCGGATTATACTTACCTGGCATAATCGATGAACCGGGTTGCACGGGCGGCAACTGTATTTCTTTCAAACCCGTTTTTGGCCCCGAATCCATCAGCCGCAAGTCATGAGAAATTTTCACACAATCTTGTGCCAAGTTGCGTAAACTACCCGAAACACTGACAAAGGGTGCCATACTCTGCATCGCCGCCATCAGGTGCGGGGTGGTTCGCAGGGGTTTATCGATCAACTCAGAGAGAATTTGGGCGACTCGCTGCCGATACTGGGGATGAGTGTTTAAACCCGTTCCTGCGGCACTTCCTCCCAAACCCAGTACCATTAAATCTTCAGAGGCTCTTTCAATCCGATTCATATGTTCGGAGAGGATTTGTGCCCAAGCCCGAAAACTTTCCCCCAATCGCACGGGCACAGCATCTTGCATGTGGGTTCTGCCCGATTTCACAATATCCTGAAATTCATCTGCCTTATTATCCAAGGCGGTAACCGCATCGGATAAAGCGGGGTACAAGCTATGTTCCAAGGCTAATAAACCACCGATGCGAATGGCGGTCGGAATCACATCATTGGTGGACTGACCATAGTTAACATGGTCGTTAGGGCTGACGCGCTTGTAGTTGCCCTTCTCTTCTCCCAGAAGTTCCAGCGCACGATTGGCTAGCACTTCATTGATATTCATGTGGTGGGAAGTCCCCGCCCCAGCTTGATAGACATCCACCACAAATTGATCGCGGAATTTACCTTGGAGAATTTCATCCGCTGCTTGGACAATCGCGTGGCTGAGTTCTTGGGAAATACAACCGAGTTCACCATTAGCGATCGCCGTGGCTTTTTTGATCAGCACGCAAGCATCTACATACGTGGGCAATGGCTTAATGCCACTAATGGGAAAATTTTCCATTGCCCGTAGCGTTTGAATCCCGTAATAAGCCTCAACGGGGATTTGCCGTTCTCCCATTGAATCTTTTTCTATACGGTAAGCTGCGCCTGTTGTTTCACTCATATTCGGTTGCGGTTGGTCTTAACAAAACAGTGAGGGTTCGGGGGAAGCGGTAGTTCCCCAGCTTCTTAGCGTAACGTGCCTAATACACGGATATCTTTTGTCACAAGCCCCACAAGTAAATTTGGGGGATTGAAGGAAAAAGTAAAAAGGGTAAACTATTTTTTCCTTCTGCTAATCCTAGATTACCCGTTGGAACGCAACTTAGTATAAATCACACGCGCAGGGCGCTAGAGGGGTAACCAACGATGATGACTGATTCTCAAGAAACAGCCAAGAAGATATTGGTCATTGAGAACGAAGGGATTATACGTTTAGCCCTGCTCAATCTACTCCATGACAACGGATTTCTAGCTATGGGCGCTGAGGATGGTCTGATCGGAGTCAAACTAGCTAGAGAGGTTATGCCCGAGTTAATTGTGTG
The DNA here is from genome assembly GCA_039962225.1 of Microcoleus sp. AS-A8. Classification (NCBI taxonomy): domain Bacteria; kingdom Bacillati; phylum Cyanobacteriota; class Cyanophyceae; order Oscillatoriales; family Microcoleaceae; genus Microcoleus; species Microcoleus sp. AS-A8. The sequence continues at coordinate 22,754 of JAMPKV010000022.1, read as the reverse complement.
TAATGTCAGAATGCCAGGAGTGAGTGGATATGAGGTGTTGAGAGAGTTGCGTACTCATCCTATTACTGCAACAATTCCGTTTCTCTTTCTTAGCGCTGAATCACCTCAAGCTGACATGATTCAGGAGTTACAGCTAGACACAGAACGGTATCTGACGAAACCGTATTCCTCTGAGCAACTTCTACAAGCCATAGCTAAAGCACTTGAATCTTGATCCGCTTACAGGGGGTTGGGGTTCGCATAGGCGGATGATACATCAACGCCCATGATTAAGTTCAGGCAAACATTGGGGTGTGATCCAGGTGATGCCACGAAAGCCACTGGCAACACCCAAGGAATGTTCACTGGAAAGACATGGCTCCAAATTCGTTGTGAGGCGTGACGAATGGAGCGAAAGTACTCGCCTCTGCCTCGACGCCCTCTTCACAAGGGGGAGCGGTACATCTTCGTGTATAGGGATCAAAATGAGGAGGATATACAATGATTTCCTTGCCTAAATCTAATGCTTTATGGTAAAGGGCAATAGCCTCAGCCAAGGAGAAACATTTCATGGGAATCCATCTGTTGCTATAAAAGAAGACTACAACCGGAGTTGTTTCATCCTCCCCCAGTGGGATTGGATTTCTCCAAGGAGAAACTACGTCACGAGTAGATATATCTAAATCTCTGTCTTGACGTAGATCTTTGGTTGGAGCTAGTAGACGACTCATAATCCCTTCTCAAAAAATAATCTGTAATCTGCTCAGATTTTCTTCGTTTCTAAAGTTTATTACTTCAGCAACATGGCTGGAATCCTTTACGCCAATTCGCTGAGAATTTTGACCTAAGTTGAAGAAAATCTAAACTTTATAGAATAAATTGAATTAATTGTTAAGATTAAAGGCTTACTTTTTTAGCCATCTGTCCTAGAAAAGTAACCATGACTCGAATGAGGCAGCAAGTTTCATACAGCCTTCTAGAAGTCATTAAGTCAAGGTTTGTTGATAAATTTGGGGAAAGCTGAGTTAACCGCGATCGCCTACGGTACTGCAAGTGAGTAAGTTGGCATCGGTTTTAATCGCTTGGGCATTGACTAGGAGTTAGACTGGCCTGATTACCCCGGCCTTGCAAGAATTGAGGCAGTCAAACATGCGTCTAGTCGCGTGCAGCTTGTTTGAGCTTACTCTATATTTACTGTCTTTGCCTAAGTCCTGACTTTTTAAGCTACGCCAAATATGACATTTGATGCTCGATGGATAAATTTTGTGTTGTTTAGCTCTTGCGCGATCGCTTCCCTGAGAACTCATCTCCAAGCCAACTCGATTAGAGCTAAACTCGATCCTACAGGATTCTATCCAGGCCAAATGCTTAAATGAGAATATTACCTTTAGGCGAGAAAACAGACAATTACCAAAATGAGTAATTTTCCTGCAATAATGCCCTTTGCCTAATCCGTGTTCTCTCACTAGGCTTGACGGTCAGTGAGCATCCAGCACGCTCTCCTTAACGGATGTTTATAAAGAAAAGATTCGCGTATGTCCATCGAAAAACTTCAGCCTGCCGACAAAGCGGCCGTTGGTGTTTACATGCCCTACTACCAGGGTGCCAAGCGCAACGTCTTACCTTTAGCCATTAGCCTGTATCAACAGGGTTCCCTCGAAGGCCAGCGCCGGATAGAAGGTGGTGATAGCATTCCCTTTGTGGCTACCTGGTTCGTCTCCAAGCTTCCTTCGGAACTGACGCGCTGCCGATTACAGTTTGATGGCAACGCCGACCTCAGTTACGAAGTAACTATGGCAAATTCTGAGTTTATCAATTACTTAATTGAAGTAATTATGAATTTCAAGCGAGCGCGTATGTCCGATTTTTCTCAGGCATTCTATCGCAAGCTGCTACGCATTGACGAGTAAGCACAACTTGAAACTAATTAGGAGAGAAAAAAGGGGTGGCAAAATCCGCTAAATATCTGCTGGTTGGGTCAACAGAGGCTTACTGCGGTAAGTCAGCGACAATTTTGGGCGTTGCCCATCAGCTGAAACAAAAAGGGCTAGAGATCGCCTATGGAAAACCACTAGGAACCTGTCTGAAAGATAGTTGCCCGAATGGAATGGAAGAAGATCTCCGGTTTATCCCACAAGTACTCAATTTGCCCCCAAAGCGGGTATATTCCTCCCTACTCTCTTTGGACGCCCAGAGCATTGAAAAACGCCTGCGGGGAGAGGACTCAACTAATTATCGTCAATCTCTAAAACAGTATATCCAAGAACCAAGCGGCGATTTAATGGTGTTGGAGGGGCCAGGAACTCTGAGTGAGGGGAGTTTGTTTGATCTATCCCTCCTGGAAGTGGCTCAAGAAATTGACGCTTGTGTCTTGCTAGTGGCTCGGTTTCATTCGGTTTTGATCGTAGAGACTCTATTGTCGGCTAAAGAACGCCTAGGTAAGCATTTGCTGGGAGTTGTGATTAACGATATTCCCGCCGACGAACTGTCGATGGCTCAATCAACCGTGCGACCGTTTCTAGAACGCCAGGGGATTCCAGTTTTGGCAATGTTACCCAGAAGTCCACTATTACGTAGTGTCAGCGTTCGGGAATTGGTACATCAGTTGCAAGCGGAAGTACTTTGTCGTTCTGATCGCTTGGATTTGCTGGTTGAGAGCTTGACAATTGGAGCCATGAATGTTAATGCAGCTCTAGGGTATTTCCGCAAGCGAAATAATATGGCAGTGGTAACAGGAGGCGATCGCGCAGACATTCAGATGGCAGCGCTCGAAACTTCGACCCAATGCCTCATCCTCACGGGTCACATGCCACCCCAACCCTTTATCCTCAACCGGGCCGAAGAGTTAGAAATCCCTGTTTTGTCGGTTGACCTAGATACGCTCACCACGGTGGAAATTATTGACTGTGCCTTTGGTCAGGTACGCCTCCACGAACCCATCAAAGTACAGTGCATTCAACAACTGATGGATCAGTACTTTGACATCAATCGCCTGATGAGTCAGTTGGGTTTAGAAACCATCGTGTCAGCACATTCATAGAGAATGGGTAATGGGTAATGGGTAATGGGTAATGGAAGTAAAAGCCGCTTACCGATTACCTATTCCCAATTCCCAATTTCCAAAAGGCAACAGGTATACTCAAAAAGTTGCATTGTCGAGTAATTAGGAATTATGGCGATCGCGCACGCGATTTTGGTATCCCTGATTGAATGTTCCGCGAGTGGCTATGACCTGGGAAAGCGATTTGAGTCTTCAGTCGGTTTTTTTTGGAAAGCCACCCACCAGCAAATTTATCGGGAACTCACCAAACTCGAAGAGCAAGGCTGGATTAGTGCAGAGGTCATTGCTCAAGAAAACCGCCCCGATAAAAAGCTCTACAGCGTTACAGAACTCGGAAAGCAACAGTTGATTGAGTGGATGGTTCAACCGGGCGAACCGACTCCCATCAAAGACGATTTATTGGTTAAAATCTTTGCTGGCTATCTGGCTCCTAAAGAAACGATTTTGGCTGAATTAGAGCGTCATCGCCAACTTCACCAGGAACGATTAAAGACTTACCAAGATATAGAACAAAGAGTCTTTCAAAATCCTCAATCCCTCTCCCAAACTAACAAGTTTCATTATCTAACTCTCCGCAAAGGCATTGGTTACGAGATGGATTGGATTACTTGGTGTGACGAAGCTATTGAACTGCTGAAACAAGACTAAAGCCTGAAGGATAAAGGATGTCATTTGACTCAATTTATCCTTTTTTGATTCAAGGTATTTAACCTAGCCGTATGAGTTTTCATACTTCATACTTCACATGCAATCAATCATTGTCTTCGGCAGCATTAACATGGATTTAGTCACCAAGACCCCTCGGTTACCCGTTGCCGGAGAAACACTTATAGGGTATGAATTTTTTACAGCCGGGGGCGGAAAAGGAGCAAATCAAGCTGTTGCAGCAGCGCGGCTGGGTATCTCCACTCAAATGGTGGGACGTTTAGGAAATGATGATTTTGGGCGTCAACTGCTGCGTCATTTACAAGCCGCAGGTGTTCAGACGGATGGCGTATTGGTAGACGAGACAACGAGTTCTGGCGTTGCTGTGATTACGGTGGATGATGCCGGAGAAAACAACATCATCATTATTGGGGGTGCCAATGGACGGCTGAATGAAACTGACGTGGAACGCCTCCGTAGCCGATTGCCAGGGGCAGCCGCTTTGCTGATGCAGTTGGAGATTCCGATGGCAACCGTACAGTTAGCAGCGCAAGCAGCACACTCGGCAGGAGTACCCGTGATTCTTGACCCAGCACCGGCTCAAGATATTCCAGATGACCTTTACCCACTGATCGATATTATTACTCCCAATCAGTTGGAAGCGTCTCAGTTAGTCGGTTTTCCTGTAGATGGACAAGAGGCAGCGCGTCAGGCGTCGGCTGAGTTACAACAACGAGGTGTCAGTACGGTAATTGTGAAATTAGGCGATCGCGGTGTCTTCTGTGCGACGGCAGAGGAAACGTTCTTCGTCCCGGCGTTCTCCGTCCAAGCGGTTGATACGGTTGCGGCGGGTGATGCCTTCAATGGTGCTCTAGCAGTCGCTTTGGCTCAAGGGCGTTTGTTGCGAGAAGCGGTGGTGTGGGGAGCAGCAGCTGGGGCACTTTCAGCAACGAAAGCGGGGGCGCAACCTTCCCTACCTGATCGGGAGACGTTTGAAGCGTTTCTTAAACAACGGAGCTGATAGTAGCATTTTACGTTTAATGTCTTACACCATCCACCCGCCAGCCCTGCTTGTTAAAGGGGGGAGCAAGACTAAGATTGGTATCCAGCATTGAAGAGATGGGTTTGACACTCTCCGGGCTAAAGCCACGGAGATTCTTCGTTCATAGACCCAGCTTGCCCTGATAGGATTGCTCCAATCAGAGTAGAGGCCGAATCTCCCGAAGCGTTCGGGTCTATGACCCAAGTTCCCACATGCCCTGTGGTACTCAAGGCTAATTTCAGAATATTGACGGCAGCATTCCAGTCTCTGTCTAGGACAAACCCACACTGACAAGCGTGAGTTCTCATAGATAGGGACTTTTTGATCACAGTGCCGCACTTAGAACATTCCTGAGAAGTATAGGCAGGATTGACCGCAACGGTTATCTTGCCGAACTTAGCTCCGAAATACTCTAACCATTTTCTGAATTGATACCAACCTGCATCATTAATAGACTTGGAGAGACAGTGATTTTTGACTAAGTTCTTAATCCTCAAATCTTCATAGGCGACCAAATCGTTAGATTGGGTTACGCAACGTGCCACTCGCTTGGCATGTTCTTGACGTTGCCTACTTATTTTGAGGTGTACTCGTCCTAGTCGATTAATGGCCTTTCTTCGGTTGGCAGAGCCAATATTTTTACGAGAAACGCGCCGTTGTCTAAACTTCAACCGCTTCTCGCCTGTTCGATAAAACTTACGATTAGGTTCCGTATGACCATTGGAATCGGTGTAGAAGTCTTTAAGCCCTACGTCTAGTCCGATCATTTTTCCTGTTAGATCTGCATCTACTTTATTCTCAGCACTCACTAAGAATTGAACGTAGTAGCCATCAGCACGACGTATCAACCTAACCCGTTTTATCTGTTCTAACTGGTAGAAGTTTAAATCCCACGTTCCTTTGAGTTTAAGCTTGCCAATTCCCTTCTTATCTGTGAAAGTGATTGATTTGCGAGTTTCAGATAATGACCAGCCAGATGTTTTGTATTCTACTGACCGACAGTTTTTCTGAAATTGTGGATATCCCTTTTTTCCTAGAATAGACTTTTTGCAGTTGCTATAGAATCGAGCAATTGAACTATAGGCTCTCTCGATAGCTGCTTGGCAAGCACTAGAATTCAGGGCTTTAACAAAGGGGAACTCTTCTCTGAGTGCTTTGCTAAGGCGATACAGCTCTTTCTGTCCTACACCTCGGCTATCCATCCAATGGCGAATGGCTTTGTTGCGGACAAATTGAGTTGTTCTGATCGCGTCGTCTATTGCGGAGTATTGATTTGTCTTCCCCTTAGCCTTGAACTCCAGGACTATCATTTACGTGGAAAATACTACGCAAATATTCTAACCTAGAAAAGCCGTCCTGGAAGGACCCGGAGCGACCGGAGATCTTATGTGAGGATGAGCAGCTTTAAACCCAGTTTTTCGGTAACGCGCAGATTGCTTTGGATTTGATCGAACACTCCACCATCCTGAAAGAACTTCTCATGGATGGCGTTCCATCCACCGAATGCCTCCACTGTAAACAATTTCCTGACAGGGGGAAACTGGTCGGAGAACTCTTGAGCCACCACTGGATCTAACGGTCGAAATCCTACTTTGGCAAACGCACGCTGGGCTTCAGGGGTATAAAGAAATTGCACGAATGCTTCTGCAACTTCGCGAGTTCCTCTGCGATCAACATACTTATCAACGACTGCGATCGGATTGTCGATGGAAATATTAACTTCGGGAATAATGACGACGGCATCTTTAGCCAAACCTTCTTGAGCTGCTAAGATTAGCTCGTTTTCATAGTTAATCAGAACATCCCCCTGATGTTGCCGCAAAAACAAGTCTGTTGCTTCACGGGCATCTTTGGCTAACACCTGAACATTCCGAAAAACCCTCGTTACAAAATCCCAGGCTTGTACCTCAGTTCCCCCAGTCTGAGTCACTGACCCCCAAAAAGCTAGAAAATTCCAGCGGGCAATCCCTGACGTTTTGGGATCAGCGGTAATCACCGAAACTCCGGGCTTAGTCATATCAGACCAGGTCTGGATTTGTTTTGGATTCCCTCCACGCGTGACAATTGCCCCCACGGTATGAGTCACAATACTGTTATGTGAAAGTCTTTTTTCCCATCCTGGCTGGATCAACCCAGCTTTCTGGATTTCGTTGACATCCGGTGCCAGAGCCAGATGGACTACATCGGTTGGGAGTCCATTAATCACGGCACGGGTTTGGGTGCTAGAGCCAGCAAAGCTATGTCGAAATCTGACTTCCTGGTTATGCTCTCGTCTCCATCTCTGTTGAAACAGAGGAATAATTTCAGTGTAAGCGGCTCGTGTCACAGCAAAGGAAACCAGCGTCAGCTCAATCGGTTTACGCTGTTGGCGAGTCAGTTGTGTCTGGGATGCAGGGGATATAGTGGGCGAAATCGTATTCTGTACACAAGTCGGCATGAATAGACAGACGCTGAGGGTCCAAGCTAGCAGCAACACAAACCCTTGATTTGTCTTTCGCCTCAAGGGTTGAAATTGCCAATTTCGACGATTCATGATAGCCACCATCTGCCTCTTGAGTGCTTTCATCCATGACTTCTTTTTTTGTGACTGACGAGATGACATCGCTCTTGACACTCCTCAGGAGTTGCTAAAATTTAAAGCAAAAATACGGTAATCCGATAAAGATAGTGTATATTGAGTGCTGCTCAACCATACAGGATTCTGACCAAGCTTGTAACGAGGCAACTTTGAACGTGTCTCAACTTGGAAGTCACGCGTCCTACTTCATGGCTTGGAGTCAGTTTCAAACCCTGCATCTACCTGCTGCGATTGCATTCAGCACCGCCCTTTCATGCGATCGCAGATTCTATCGCCACCCCTGTGATCAGTCGTCAATCATTGAATCCCCTAATACAAGATGTATCGCTGGTTAATTGATCCAGATTCAACCACAGCCAAATAGGGAACGTCAGCGAGTCCGCACTTATCGGAGCATTCCACGCTTCAGTAATACCTCAGCCGTTGGCGTTTCACCCTTCTGGCTGGAGAAAGGAGAATCAATTGCATGTCACTGTTGAAAGTCAAACTCATCCCCAAACCTAAAGGCTCGATTACCCGTGAAACGTTGCTCAAGATGGCGGTGAGGATTGCCTTAGTCATCGTTGGCTCGACGGGTCTCAGCTACTTGCATTTGATGTCGATTCTAGAAAACCAGACTCTGAGACAACTAGAGAAATATATTGTCGAACGGGGACAGCGGGAAAGTAGTATCTTTACCCTGGCAGAAGACAACCATGGGGTACTCGATCAGGAACTCAGGCGCAGACTAGATGAAGTAGGCAACCAAGACCCCCAAGCCGAATTCAATCGGCTGTTCATGCGTTCCAAAGATGGTGTGATTCGTAATCGCTCTGAAGGCTTTGATCGCAGTCGCCAGCCGGGAGTTTACCTGGGCAAAAACCTGAAGCTCAACGCAGAAATTCGCCGCCGCATCCTTACTTTCTATAATTTGGTGATGTCCTATGGGCCTTCCTGGCGCAGCCGGTTTCAAAACACTTACATTAACGCTCCGGAAAACATGGTTGTCATGTACTGGCCCGAAGTTCCTTGGGCTGATAATGCCACAGCCGATCTCTACATCCCGGATGAGGAATATTTCTGGATTGCTGACCCAGAGCATAACCCAAGCCGTCAGACCATTTGTACCGGACTTTACTATGATAAGGTCGCCAGAAATTGGATCGTTTCCTGTGAAACCCCTGTGGATCGAGCAGGCAAACACATTGCTACATTAGGGCATGACATTGTTCTGAATGAACTGTTGGATCGAACCCTGCAAGACCGCTTACCAGGTACCTATAACATCATCTTTCGGGCAGACGGTCGCTTGATTGCCCATCCCAACAAGATGGATCAAATCAAAGACAAGAACGGCAAATTGGAAATAATCCAATCTGGAGACTCCCATCTAACCCGGATTTTTCAGTTAGTGAAAAATCTGAATTCCGGACAGGTTGTGGTTGAAAATACTAAGGATAAAGAGTATCTTGCTGTTGCCAAGCTACAGGTTCCTGACTGGTACTTTGTCACTGTTTTTCCCAAGTCTATTCTCTCAGGTGTCGCCTTAGAGAATGCCCAGTTCGTCCTAATTTTAGGCGGTATTTCTTTGCTCGTTGAAATTATGGTTCTGTTGTTTGTCTTGCGCCAACAGGTTGCCACTCCCCTGAATAATTTGATGGTTGCCACCGAGCAGATTGCTGCCGGAGACTTTAATATTCACCTAGATACAACACGGCAAGATGAACTGGGACGATTGGCGCATTCGTTCAACGTGATGGCCGCTGAGGTTTATGCCCGTGAGGCAGGACTCAAACAAGCGCAGGAAGCCTTGCAAAAAACTGACAAACTCAAGGATGAATTTTTAGCCAATACTTCTCACGAACTCCGCACACCTTTGAATGGAATTATTGGTATTGCTGAGTCCCTAATTGAAGGTGCAACTGGCAAGCTGTCTCCAGGTACGATTTCCAATCTGACAATGATCGTTACCAGTGGACGGCGACTGGCTAACTTAGTCAATGATATTTTGGATTTCTCCAAGCTCAGACACCAGACCATTACACTGCAATTGAAGCCAGTAGCACTGCGAGAAATTGCAGAAGTTGTCCTGACCCTCAGTAAGCCTTTAGTCCGTCACAAAAATTTGCAACTCATTAATACGATTCCTCCAGATTTGCCCCCAGTGATGGCAGATGAAAACCGTTTACAACAAATCTTGCAAAATCTTATCGGTAATGCGATTAAGTTTACCGATAGTGGCCGCGTGGAAGTATCCGCCCAGCTCGTTAGGAGTGCAAGAGATGAGGAAATCGAAACCTGGAGAGAGGGAGAACGTATCCCAGCTTCTAAGGTAGCGGCGCAGAGCGCGATGCAAAATCTAAAATCCACAATCCAAATCACAGTCACCGACACGGGCATTGGGATTCCAGAGGATAAACTAGACCGCATCTTTGAGTCCTTTGAGCAAGCCGATGGCTCAACCGCTCGAATCTATGGTGGGACTGGCTTAGGATTGGCAATTACGGGGAAACTGGTGGAACTGCACGGTGGGGAGATTTGGGTCGAATCCTCACTCGATCAAGGATCGCGATTTACTTTCACCCTACCCGTGACTCAGGTGTCAGAAAGCGGTAGTTTTGGCTCCCATGTCTCCAGTCTGCGCTATCAACTGCCTTCGTCCTCCGCCCTCCGTCCTGTGTTCTCGGTTTATGACCCAGGTCAAAGCATGGATGACGAGGAACAGATGACGCGTAATGAAGAACTGGTTTTGGCAGACTTGCGAGAACAATTGGCGCATGACCAACAGCGGCCTTACAAAATTCTGGTTGTGGATGATGAGCCAATCAATCGTCGAGTGTTGGTCAATCATCTGTCTTTGTATCACTATGAAGTGACTGAGGCATCCTCCGGTTTTGAAGCACTATCACTTTTGGCAGAAGGGTTCAAACCTGACTTGATCTTGCTCGATGTGATGATGCCCCGCATGACAGGTTATGAGGTTACGTGCAAAATCCGCGAAACATGGCAGGCCAATGAGTTGCCCATTGTATTGCTCACGGCTAGAAACCAAGTCTCGGATCTGGTTGTTGGCTTAGAAGCAGGAGCCAATGATTATTTGACCAAGCCAATTGCTAAGGATGAGCTCTTGGCGCGGATTAAAACCCACTGTACCCAGGCTGCAATCTTCTTGGAAAATACTCGTCTTTATCTGGAATTACAAGCATCGGAAACAAGGGAACGAGAGCGTGCTATGCAACTCGCTCAATCCTTACAACAAGTTCAACAGATGCAACTTCAACTGGTACAGAGTGAAAAAATGGTGAGTATTGGCCAACTCGTGGCGGGAGTCGCCCACGAAATTAATAATCCTGTGAGCTTTATCGCTGGCAATCTGAGTTATGCCGAGACATCGATTCAAGATTTAATTCATCTGTTGAAACTGTATCAACAATATTATCCTCAGCCTGCATCAGAGATTATAAGGGAAATTGAGGAAATTGATTTGCTCTTTTTGCTCGAAGATTTACCCAAATTAATTTGTTCTTTGAAAGTGGGAACAGACCGTATCCACCAGCTCAGTACCTCGTTACGAACCTTCTCCCGATCAGATACCTCAACCAAGGTGACGTTTAATTTACATGAAGGGATTGACAGCACCTTAATTATTTTAAAGCATCGTCTCAAAGCCAATGGGCCTCGTCCTGAAATTCGAGTCATCAAAGAGTATGGTGATTTGCCGCTCGTGAACGGCTATCCCGAACAGCTCAATCAGGTGTTTCTCAATCTTCTTGCTAATGCCATTGATGCCTTAGATGAGGTAATCCAGAGTCAAGTTGAACAAAAGAATGAAGCGAACCTCAGACAGATTATAATCCGCACAGAGGTTTCCCAGGATGAGCAATGGGTGAGTATCCGAATCAAGGATAATGGAGTAGGCATGAATGAAGAGGTCAAACAAAAGGTATTTGACTATCTGTTCACGACCAAACCCGTGGGGCAAGGGACAGGACTGGGCTTATCAATCAGTCGTCAGATTGTGACCGAAAAACATGGCGGCAAACTGACTTGCATTTCTTCACCAGGAAAAGGTTCAGAATTCATCATTGAAATTCCAGTATAGGTACAACTAATTCCATACTCTCTACTTTAAGTATAATAGAGCGATTCTAAGTCATTCCTACTAAGCTCATTATTTCCTAATTAACTCCCTCAGCGTACTCTGTGCCTCGGTGGTTTGTTCCTTATAGATCTTTCTCCATAAACACAGTACAGAAACTATCGTTGTAGGGAGCGATCGCATAAAATCCTATCCGCTTATAAAACTCTAGTGCTTGTGCTTGTTTTTGTTCGTCAAAGAGGTCGAGTCTGACTTTTTTATAGCCTGCATTTCGAGCAAAATCTAAAAGCAACTGAACCATGTTATTGGCTAAACCTCGCCCTCGGTACTCTTTAAGAAACCACATACGCTTGAGTTCACAGATGTCATCGTTCAACCGTCGGATAGCTCCACTGCCAACGACCCTTTCCTGATCGAGCAGTACTAAGAATGTGCCGCCGTTGTCCAAGTAGTGCGAGTAGACATCATCTATGTCAGACATAGTATCGAAGCGCCTAATCGTTTCTTCAGAAACCTGAAAAATTTCATTGCAAACTGCAAAAATTAGGTGCTTGACCTCTTCAGATTGGTGTAATTGTGGGGATTTGATTTCTATCATGTGAGATAGGGCCGTTGATTCTTACCGAAATTGGATATCTATGACACTACCTGATGGGCCACAAACGCCGCAATTTCTAAGGATGCTCAAGCTGATTTTTCGCCCCTTGGACTACCTGGATCAATATTCCCAACGTTATGGCGACATCTTCAAGGTAGGAGGGAAAAAAGGACCACCTTTTGTTTATGTCGGTAATCCAGAAGCGGTTAAGCAGATTTTTACTGCCGATCCAGAGCAATTTATATCGGGTAGAGGGAATGGAGTTTTACGATATCTGCTGGGGGACAACTCCCTAATCATGCTCGATGGTGAGAGCCACGAACGCCAGCGACGGTTGTTGATGCCCCCCTTTCATGGCGATCGCCTACGGACTTACAGCCAGCTCATCTGTAACATAACTCAGGAAATAACAGACGAGTGGACGATGGGCAACCCCTTTGTCGTTCGTCCCTTCATGCAAGAGATTACCTTACGGGTAATTTTACGAGCTGTGTTTGGGTTGGATGAAGGAGAGCGCTTTGAGCAACTGAGGCGCTTGCTCAATTTCATGCTAGATGCGCTGGGCACTCCCCTCAGTTCCACCTTGCTGTTTTTCCCCTCACTCCGCCAGGATTGGGGGCCACTCAGTCCGTGGGGACGTTTTTTGCGAATCAAGCAGCAAGTCCGACAGCTACTTTATGACGAGATTCGGGAACGCCGGGAGCAAGGTGACTTCTCTCGCACTGATATTCTTACCTTACTGCTGTCCGCTCGTGACGAAGCCGGTCAACCGATGACGGATGAGGAGTTACACGATGAGTTGATGACACTCCTGGTTGCTGGACATGAAACCACCGCTTCAGCTCTAACCTGGGCATTTTACTGGATTCATCATCTCCCAGAAGTGCATGACAAGCTGATGGCGGATTTAGAGACGCTGGGTGATGGATTCGATCCAATGGAAATGGCTCGACTTCCCTACCTGAGTGCGATTTGCTCTGAAACGCTGCGGATTTATCCCATTGCTCCGAGTACCTTCATTAGAATTCTCAAATCACCCATGGAGATTGCGGGGTATCAGTTTGAAGCGGGTACGGCGCTGATGCCTTCGATTTATCTGATCCATCAACGAGAGGATATTTACCCAGAACCCAAGCGTTTTAAACCAGAGCGCTTCTTAGAAAGGCAATATTCCCCTTACGAATATTTTCCCTTTGGTGGCAGCAACCGTCGCTGTATCGGAGCGGCATTGGCGCAACTTGAGATGAAATTAGTCATTGCTACCATCATGTCGCGTTTTCAGCTAGGGCTAACCAGTAATCATCCCATCAAGCCAGTACGTCGGGGCTTAACTTTAGCTCCCCCCGCAGGGATGCAGATGGTTGCGATCGCACCTCGGCTTCAGAAAACTCCAGTGAGGGCGTGAATTCGCTGAATTGGGATGGGCACAAGATATGATTATGTCTCTACAAAAATTTGTATTAAACCTGAGCCAAACCCCTATCAACTGTCCAAAATCTAAGCCATTATGCTGATTTAAATTCCGCAATATGGCTAAGCCAAATTTTGGAGAGTCCCATCTACCATGGGGAATGATCGACAGCACGACAGTACGAAAAAAAGTGCATCCCTACAGGCTTTATCTACTCTTGTATTTCTGTAGAGAACGCTTTCAACAATCTTCGATTGATATCTCTGCTTGACAGTGGGTGGCAATAGATTGGCATTCCTCCTGGTGTGTATTGAATCGAGAGTCTTGCACTTGAGTTCAAGATGAATTGGGTTTGAAAATCCCAAACTTTTTCTCTCCAGCAGGAATAGCTGGAAATTAATTGTAACGCTCTGTATAAAGATTTAAACGCATCTCTACAAGTTTCAGGGACTCGTCTGCTGCTGCATGTCCACGCGCAGACTTTTTTTACAGGGAATTTGTCCAATAAGGTGAAGCCGTTGCGGTTGTACCCAACCCCTCAGGGTCATCCTATTTACCGAATGTCTAAACACAGTTCGCACAGACAATAATGCTGAGAACCACCCCGCTTGTTAACAATACCTCCGTTGATCGCTTAGCCAAGCTTTGGGCAGATCGCTATGTACCCGACTTGTCAACATTTTCCTCCTCAAGAGGCTATTTAGCCTCCTCGGAGTTGGTGGAAGCTGCCTCTCCACAGGGACGAGTTCAAACCGTTGCTAAGTTACAGCGCATGGTGGAAATCAACTGTAAGTGCGCTGGCATACAAACGAATGTTATTTTCTCTTACATTCCTAATGTTGTCAGTTTGACTGAAAGCCAAGGAATCGCTAAAGCGGCATCGCAAGTTTATCAAAAGGTACTGGAAATTTACCAGCAACAATCAACGCCTCCTGCTTTACTTTCAGCTATACCTGAGGGAGAAACGCTTGATTTATCGGCTGATGTTTTTAAGTCCGAAATCATGCCCAGATTATCGCTGTTAGAAGTAAAACATTTAGCCACAGCGATTGAACCGATATTATTGCAACTTCAATCCAAGCATCTTTCAACCACTGACAGACGCACCATTGGTTTCATGAGTACGCAGTTTCACTTGAGTGCCAAGTTAGTGCTCAATCGACTGACAATGCCAGAGCAACTGTTGCTAAGTCCCTACTTCAAGTTTGTCGAAGAGCAAGTCTGTATTCCCTGGCAACGAGTCTGTGCCGCTGCTGCAAAGCATGAGCTTAACTCGCCCATCTTAGCCCTTGTTCAGAAACTGTTACCCCTTTCTCAGGAGATTGCCAAGCGAGTCTACAGCCAAGCGGTTCAATTGTATCCTAATCATCGCAGCCGTCGCGGAGGACTCAGCGATGCGGGCGTGAGAACTTCTAGCATCCGAGACATAGAAATGTTCCAAGGATATTTATGGCTGTGTGCTTTAGAGGGAAATATGAGGCCAGTCGAAGAGGAACTGCTTCCCCTGTGTATGATGGTTTTTCCCAGTATTGATGTGACTTGGGAACTGGTAGAGCAATTGTTACCGTTGCTAGTGGCTGAAATTCAAGAGGTCTTGTTGCCAGCTCAGATGCGTCTTTTGCTGCCCTATACCCAAGCGATGAAACAGCTATTTTCTAACTTAGAAGCTAAGGCAGCCGGGAAAACTAAAAACTTTATCATATCCGTTTGAATACTCTCAGGGGTAATGGAGCATGGGTAATGGGTCATGAAGAATCAAAGAACAATGAATGCTGTTGACTATTCAGTTTTTCAGATTAATTTCCACTTGTCTATTGCCAATAGCTCTCTCACCCATCATCTCTATTTTTTCCATTCAGTTCTTGGCGCTTCTGTATGAGCTAATAACTTCCCTTGGGAAATCACATAACGAACAGTCGATTGACGACGAATCGCCTCGTATCGACTATCAGCCTCTAAGACAATCACATTAGCTGGTTTCCCAACTTCAATTCCATAGCTATCTAGCAAATTCAAGGTTTTAGCGCCATGAACGGTCACCATATCAAAACAAGCATCAATTTCAGCCATTCCCGTCATCTGGCAAACGTGAACCGCCATGTGGGCTACATTCAGCATATTTCCCGTTCCTAAACTATACCAGGGGTCTTGGATGCAATCATGACCTAAACTGACATTCAAACCAGCTTGCCACAATTCTTTGACACGCGTTACACCTCGGCGTTTAGGATACGTATCAGTCCGTCCTTGAAGGGTAATATTAATTAAGGGATTGGCAATGAAATTAATTTGCGCTCTTTGCAAAAATCCCATCAACTTATTGGCATAAGCATTGTTATAAGAACCAAAAGCCGTTGTGTGGCTGGCTGTGACTCGCGACGCCATCCCAGTGCGAATTGCACAAGCCGCCACAACTTCCAAAAAGCGCGATTGATCATCGTCAATTTCATCACAATGAATATCAATTAGCCGATGATATTGCTCAGCTAATTCAAAAATCCGATGTACCGATCGCACCCCATCCTCTCGCGTCATTTCATAGTGAGGAATTCCTCCCACTACATCCGCACCTAATCTCAGTGCTTCTTCGAGTAACTCCTCATTTTTAGGATGACCATAAATCCCCTCTTGGGGAAAAGCAACCACTTGCAATGTTATCCAATCTTTGACTTCTTTTCGCACTTCTAACAAGCCCTGAAGCGCGGTTAAAGTCGATTCACTAACATCCGCATGAGTGCGAACAAATAACACGCCTTGAGAGGCTTGCAACTTTAAGGTTTCCTTGGCTCGGTTTTTCACATCTTCCAGCGTCAGACTTTGCTTGCGTTCTCGCCAAATTTCAATGCCTTCAAATAAGGTTCCGCTTTGATTCCATCGAGGTTCACCCGAAGTTAACGCGGAATCTAGATGAATATGTGACTCGACAAAGGGTGGACTCACCAGTTGTCCTTGTATATCCAGTTCTAGTTTCCCTGGTTCGCTGAGTTGAGGGGAAATTGCGGCAATTAATCCATCTCTAATTCCTATATCAACTTCGTCGTTGAACAACCGACAGCGGCGCAGAAGTAAATCGTAAGGTATGGGTGTCATAAATTAGGTTAGTTATCGATCCAGTTTAAAATATAAAAATAATATCTCGGTAATGGCTATAATTTTATAGTGGTAATACCAAACGAAAATCAAGCTGAGTAGAATAACCGCCTCTAAAAGGCAGCTTAAAGCAGGGGGTATTTTACCTAGGATAAGGCGAGATCGCAATACTCAAGAGCTAGAGTGTGAGCGCTTCGTCTGCGGTAACGTTTCTTATAAGAGGGATAAATGCTGCTGATTGTACGCGATCACGCTTTGCTGTCTCTTCACAGCCCCCCATCAGCAGTAGTACTTCATTCTGATATTTATTCACTCACTAATTTTTCTAAGAATCTTCGATAGTGTCTGTAAATACTCCTGTTGTCATGGACAACCATGCTATGTCGCTAGATGCCATTTCTTCACCTCGGAAGTCACCAATCTTTTTTGCGATAGCTAAACTCTGTTGATAATAGTTCATTGCAAGATTATATTCTTGTAAAGAACGGTAGGTACTACCTAAACTTTCTAACGCCGCTCCTTCCCCTCGGCTATCACCAATTTCTCGTGCAATGATCAAACTATTTTGCAAGTATTCAATCGCTTGGTTATAGTCTTCTTTAGATATATAAACACCACCTAAACCGCATAGCGCCCTTACTTCGCCGACCCGAAAGCTAATTTCTCTCACAATATTCAAGCATTGCTCATAATGCTCCATTGCTTGTTCATACCTTTCTGCAAAGCTGTAGGCATTCCCCAAATTTCCCAGTGCCACTGCTTCACATTGGCGAGTACCAATTTCTTGGGTGAGGGCTAAACTCTTTTGAAAGTACTCAATGGCTTGAGTGTACTCTCCTTGGAAATAAAAGACATTACCTAGATCGTTTAGGACATTCATTTCCCCTCGCTGATCGCCGATCTCCCTAGTTATTACTAAGTGCTGCTGATAGTACTCACGAGCTTGATCATATTTTCCCAAAGCACAGTAGGGACGGCCCAGATCACCCAGCGTATTCCCTTCTCCTAGGCGATTACCAATTTCTCGTACAATGGTCAAACACTGTTGATGGTATTCAATAGCTTGCTCATAGGCTCCGAGAGCGTGGTAAGTATTACCCAAACCACTCAGCGTTATAGCATTTGGCCTTGGACTCAACTTGCCTAAAAGTCTGCTGTACAGGTCAATTCGTTCATGATAGTAGCCCCAAGTCCCTAATTGCTCATGTAATTGTTCATTAGTAGGCGTATCGAGGTAAATGCCAAGGATTTTACTAGCTTTTTCCCAAGCTTCTACTTCACTAAGGTGGTGAAATGCTTCCAAAGGCCCCTTTACTTTCTCTAAATTAGTAGCATCTAACTTGGGTTGATAATCTGTGAGCCACTGTACAACTGCTCTGTACTGAAGACGCTGTTCGCGAGTTGGAAAATCGGCACGGAGATTATTAGGATTGATACCTAACTGTTCCAAAACTGACTCACCCGATGGTGTCAAGTTATTTGTCATGATGGAGTTCTTCGTTCAGTTTTCTGGTAGCATTAATCGGTGAGCGATCGCAACACTGCGAATCAAATTATGTTGTCCCACCAACCGATTATCTTCATCGTCAATTCCTCCATCTTCAACTAAATATCGTTCCCGTAGAGTTTCCATTGCAGCCTTTTGTTGCTCCTCAGTGTAACCCTCGTCTTCTAAATTAATCAGCCACCACTTTTCTTTGACTTCGCAGCAATAGATTGATGCAGTGCAAAGCAAAACATAGGCATCATACACATCATTTCTTAACCGTTCAAATGTCTTCTCTATCCGTTCTTCGACTTTCCTTCGCAAAACTTTGGTGTATGATGCTAACTGCCACCTATCCTCATCTCCTTTAACTATTCCTTGGTTACGAGCTTCGTCAATAGCCTCTTTTACCTCTTCAATGTAACGACTATTCTCTTTCCAGTAAGCCCTGACTTTGCCACCATAAGAACCCTTAATTTCTCCGGCGATTGTCCGCAAGGCTAAAGGATGCCCGTCATAAACTTCCCCAATCACTCGCAGGGGACTATGTGGTAATTCCAAATCGCCATCTAGTTCAGCTTTTTGAAATAACGCTACCTGAGCAGGTATTTCTAATCCTTTCAAAAGTTGGCAATACCAGATATTTTTGTAGCGATCGCATTCTGCTGTCTCAAACTTAGTTGGCAAATCCTGAGAGGTAAGAATGAACCGACTTTGACAAGATGGTTCTGCAAAGAAACTTACAAAAAACTTACCCCACCACTCATCGGCAAAATCACCCCAGCCATCCTCTTCATTCCCTGTCAATAGGTACTCCAGAGAATCCATGAGGATTAAATACCGATTTTCCCGCAAGCGTTTAACTAAGCGCCGCAACAATTGCTCTGGTTTTCGCTCCTCATTCGGAACAGTTTCTCCCCACTTCTCCAGCCATTGCAGCGCCACACTAGCAAAATCTGAAGCTTTATTCTCATCTTCAAAATTATCCCTGTGTTCCCTCCAATCTCCTCGCAATTCCTCTACGACACGTTCAGCCAAAGCCGTTTTACCAATACCTGTAATGCCAACCAATAGTAAGACACGACAGGAAGAGTGGACGCGATCGCTCAACTGTTGAATCAGAGTTTCTCGCCCAACCCACGCATCGTCATAGGCTACAAACTCAATGTATGAAGCCTGGGTTGGGCTGTTGCCAACAATCGCTTCCCAGTTCTCCATTCCAACAGCTTTACAAAGAGCAATAAAGCTGTCTTGGCGAATTGGATTTCCTTGCTCAAACCTCTGCACAGTTGAGCGTGAAATACCTATTCGAGTGGTTAAAGAATCAGCATCTTGATTCCATCCCTTCTGATTTCTCGCCTGCTTAAACCTTTTTATTCCTTCTTCCGATGCTCTAATACGAGCCATGCATACCACAATTTGGCTAATTACTAGCTTCAATTTTGACTCAGTTTTTCTAAAGTGCCAAAAATGAAGCAAAAGTCAGGCTGTGCAACCCCTTCAGCTAAGTGATTCTAAAAATGTGAAGCAAAGTTAGCGCTAACCAAAGCTTCTCCTCAATCCAAACCCTAATTTTTCTGAGGAGAAATATCATGGAATCTGAAACTCAGCAAACAGTCCAGACCAACGAACCAATTATTGCTGTACCAACTCATGTTGAGCAAAGCTTGCCCCCACAGCCTACAGGAAGCAGTGTACCTGAAACTCTCTTGGCGATCGCAGTCCTGATTCGCTCAGTAGCCCTACTGATTCAGGTTATAGGGCAACACAAGGGACGCAAGTAAGACTTTTAAACTTTAGAATTAGTCGCATCTCCAGTTTAAGGAGGTGCGATTTTTTTATGGTGAATGGTGCAACATCTAAGTTACAGCTACTTTACTGCCCCTGCTCGATGCCATGACTACCGCAAGGTTAACTCTGCGATACACACATATTTTGTTAATCTTGCCGATAGACTTGGCCTCAACGACCCTGATGCAGTAGAGTCTTGCATTAAGTTCATCGAATCCAACACCAAAGGCGTTGGGCACGGTCGTGCGCGTGCTTTAATGTGCCGCCGTCTCAAGCACTGCACGCTTACCCCACAGCAGCGTGTTCGACTCGTTCGCTACGTCATAGACCGCCTTCACACGGGTGACTTTGCTCAGCAGTTTAAAGATCAGTTGCGGCTGGCTCTGTTTCTTGACTCGCCAAGCCTTTTTGAGGCGGCACAAAAGAGCCTGACCGACGAGCGTGAGTATGTCCGCCGCTATGCAAACTGGATTTTAGCGCATGGGCCGAAGCATCCAAACGTCTAATCCTTAAATATTTCCTATATAAGGCAGCAAAGCAGTAGCCCAAAGCACCTTATATTAAAAAGGGGCGTAATTCTTAAAGTATTGTGAAAGCAATTAATCTTCTCGGTTCAACCGGCTCCATTGGCACTCAAACCTTAGATATTGTGACTCAGTACCCCGACCAATTCCGGATTGTGGGATTGGCAGCAGGGCGTAATGTAGAGATGTTAGCGTCTCAGATTCGGCAGTTTCGACCAGAAATTGTCGCCATCTGTGTCGAAGAGAAATTACCAGAACTCAAAGAGGCGATAAAAGACCTCGACCCCCAACCCATCTTGCTAGCAGGTGAAGCTGGGGTGGCGGAAGTCGCCCGTTACGGCGATGCAGATATCGTTGTTACAGGTATTGTCGGCTGTGCTGGGTTATTACCGACCATTGCTGCCATTGAAGCGGGTAAAGATATTGCTCTTGCCAATAAAGAAACCCTAATTGCCGGTGGCCCAGTCGTACTGCCGTTAATTAAAAAACATGGCGTCAAGCTGCTACCGGCTGACTCAGAGCATTCTGCAATCTTCCAATGCCTTCAAGGCGTACCCAAAGACGGCTTACGCCGAATTCTGTTGACAGCATCTGGGGGCGCGTTCCGAGATTGGCCTGTAGAAAAGTTACCAGAAGCCAAAGTGACAGATGCCCTCAAGCATCCCAACTGGTCAATGGGTCGCAAGATTACAATCGACTCTGCTACCCTGATGAATAAAGGGTTAGAAGTCATTGAAGCTCACTTCCTCTTTGGCATGGACTATGATCGCATCGACATCGTTATCCATCCCCAAAGCATCATTCACTCTCTGATTGAACTACAAGATACCTCAGTCTTAGCCCAATTGGGATGGCCTGATATGCGCTTACCCCTTCTTTATGCCCTATCCTGGCCTGATCGCATTTACACTGATTGGGAACAACTCGATTTAGTAAAAGCTGGCAGTCTCACCTTTAGAGAACCCGACCATCAAAAGTATCCCTGTATGCAGTTAGCTTATGCCGCTGGTCGTGCCGGGGGTTCCATGCCTGCGGTGTTAAATGCAGCAAATGAGCAGGCCGTGGCGCTCTTTTTAGATGAAAAAATTGGATATTTGGATATTGCCCGTTGTATTGAATACGTGTGCGATCGCCACCAAGCGGATAACTGCCAGAATCCGTCTTTAGAAGACATTATTGCAGCCGATCAATGGGCCAGACAAGAAGTTTTGGCAGCTCATAAATTGCTGAGTCAAGGTAATCGTTTGATTTCCCTAGCCTCTACAGCCCAAACCTAGTTAGAATCTGTCTGCAAGCTGCCGTGGAAGCGAAAAAAGCCACCTCTCTCCCCTTCTCTATCTCTACGCTCTCTGTTCCTCTGTAGTTAATTAAAAACAGACTAACGAGCATACCCTAAACGGACAAATTACTCATCCTCTGCCTCTGGCAGCGGAAAAACATCCCCACGAAGATAAGCCTCAAAATGCCGTTGAAAATACATCCAAGAAGTCATATCTTCTTGGTCTAATTTTGCATGAGGAGCATTTCTATACAAAGGCAGGCGAGAGTTAATTTCGTCCTGAAGCAATTCGGGTAAATCAGAAAAGCTGTCGGCTTTGTTTCCAAAAGCGCTATAGATAAGATGGCCCCCTTTATTTCCCATTTTCATCCAGGGAAGCCAAGGCCCAACCCTATCCCAAGAAAGCATGACTTGAGAAGCTGAAGATTTCTCTGGATCGAGAAGCTCATCCGTTGCCGCTGTAAATTTAAACAGTTCGACGGATTGATAGTTAGGATTGGGACTGTAAGCCAAAAATTTTTCATCCTTTAAAGGATTTGGATAATTAGAAAACAAATTAAAAAACACCGTAGCAGTATCACCATTTACTCCAACTTGTAATCGTCCTTGAATGAAACGTTGAACCAATTTATTGGCAACATGAATCACTGTTAGCCGTTCTCCTGTCCAGGGATTTTCCCAAGTCCGGAGAGGACGATCAGTTATTGGATCGAGATAATAAGATAATTCCCTTGAGGTGAGATACCAGCTACCATCCTGATTATCAATAAATCGTCCCACACTCATTCCTACGATGTTAAACAGATGCTTTTGTGGCTCATCGGGAGCAAAGGAGTAAATTGAACCTCTCCAAGTCAGAAACATTTGTTGGGAATCTGTTGAGCCACGGACTTTAACAAAAGCCGTTGCATCCATCTCTTGGATTGAGTAAGCCATGACATCTTCCTAGAACTTTTAATCCAACTTAATCCAAAATAAAAAGCGCCCCCTTGTTGAGGGCGCTTTCGATTCAGCCTTAAGCTAGTTCTTAGCCGTTGATAACCGGAGCGGTCAGAGCCACAGGAGCAGCAACACCAGCGGCCAAGTCGAGGGGGAAGTTGTGAGCGTTACGCTCGTGCATTACTTCAAATCCCAAGTTAGCGCGGTTGAGTACATCAGCCCAGGTGCCAATCACGCGACCTTGAGAGTCGAT